>JAUNCV010000010.1:0-11475 GCA_030526445.1 Bacteroidales bacterium
ATCTCACAAGAGTTACTTTTTCCCAATTAGTCAATTAAAGCAATAGCCTTGCTCAATTGGTGAAGAGATGAAATTGAGGGTTCAAAGTTAATATCATCGGCGTTTGGATTCCAACTTACACCTTTAAGCCAAACAGCCTTACAACCCAAAGAAATTGCAGGCTCAATATCTTTATTATATGAATCACCAACAACAACGATGTCTTTGGTTGGCACATTGAGGCGTTCAATTGCAATTTGGAAAATTCTTGGATCAGGCTTACGCACTCCAACAACACCCGAATCTATTACATGACGGAAGCATCGTAACAAACCAAAATCTTGTAACACAGATTCAAGATTTCCATAAAAGTTGCTGACCAATGCGAGTTGATAATCAGAAGAGAGTTCTTCTACAATTTGCATAGCCTCCAACGTACAGCGACGAGCGTAATCATAACAAACTCCCGACATAAAGTCAACAAAATGATTTGTTAAATCTGTCATGTCATCAATAATGGGGACCTCTCCATCACTAACAAGCTTCAAGGTTGTTAATAAGGATTCTTGGCTAAGCTCTCCCTCTGAAATCAAATAGTCAAGCTGAATGCCAAAACGGACCTGCATGAGTTCGAAAAAATTATATTCTGATCGAACCAAATCCGGCTCCATTGACAGATATCTTTCGGCATAGATATATGCCTCTCGAAATCGGTCTTTCGTGACAGGGAGAGAAGCCTGACAATAGGCATCCCACATCACTTCTGCCCAGTGCTTACCATTGCTATCTATAGTAGCACCATAATCAAGTATTACTGCTTTCATTGTTATTTCTGGGGGAATCCCCCATATATTCATTGATAATTATTAATATTAAACCCAATGCAATCCACACGAATTCGCGGATGCGTGTTCCAAGACTTACAGCAACAGCCAAAGGAAGCAAGTTGTCAAAATCCGCACCATAGCCTATGAGCCATAAAGACCATACAATACCACCTTCTCGAGTCCCCATTTGAAGTGGAGAAAAGAAAAGAACATTGGCAAACAAACTACTAAATGCCGATATACACAACGCTTCTACGTAGTCTATTGAAAAACCAATAGCCAGTCCTAGAAAACAAAATTCAAGACAACCCACTAAGCGGGCCGCCAATTCGAGGAAAAGAGACAACAGCAATTTTCCCTTATAGAGATTAGGCAAAGACCTAATACTCTGATCAATAGAAGCTATAAGCACTCTATTCTTTTCGAACCAGGAAGCCACCTTCGGCCCCAGCAACGGCATACGAGACAATGATGCAAACAATGCCTCTACAAACCCCAATTTGAATCCTTGGAAGAAAACAAAAAGGAGAAACACACAAAGTGCCACAACCGCCAATAGCAGAGAACACTTCCAAACAGAAGAGCACACAAACATTGACAAAGCAACCAAGCAACCGATAATCCAAAAAAGGAAATGGCTACAAAAATGCATCATCGCATAAAGCATTACAGAACTGGTTGCATGCCCTAAGTCAGTTTGCTTTTTGAGAGCCCAAATTCTATAAGGCTCTCCACCTAACATTCCCAACGGAGTTATATAGTTCAGCGCATAGCCCGAAATTGTGTATCGTAAAATGTCAATATACGGAATACGCACACCAGAAACGGACCAGACTATCATGCCCCAGGAAAGAGCATTGAGCACATAAATAACAAACCACAATCCCACACAAAGGACCAAAGTCTGCCACCCCATTAAAAGCATGTGGTTCCAAAGAACCTCTGGATCTGATTTCCATATCATCCAGACCAAAAGCCCAAAGCAAACAACAGAAACCGAAATTTTCAGCCAGCCTTTAGACTTTCGACAAGAGTGTACTTGCAATATGCTCATATTTTTGGCGCATATAAAACAACATAGCGTTAAACACTGTGAGTTCTACAACAAAATACAGCCATGGCATTCCACTCATGAGCGAGATGAAAAGAGTTATGGCACGCCAGTTGAAAGTAAGAATATTCGTAAACTTAAGCAAAGGAAGAGACTGCTGTCTGAAGAGCTCCGATAGTTGGGGCGAAATAACAGCATCTCCATTTGTTTGCAAAATACGTTTACGAAAAAACTGAAGATTTGGTGTAAGCTTTTCCTGCAAACGGGTATAGCCTAAATAAATCCATTGAATAAGTTTTTTTAATGGACTTACCCTCCACGATACTTTCTTATACTGTTCCAACAGCAAATCCGCATCATCAAGCTCACTTCCACGCTTACCATTCACCATAAACAGATGAAAGTTGCGATAGTAGTCCGCCAATGCAGCCTGAACACGATGGCAATATCCACCAGAGGCTGCAAGAATCCAAATCCAGAAGCCGGCACTTGGTGTAAGACGCATACAGATACACACATAAATAGAGATAAACCATACATCTCCACAAGCGCCATCCAGAATTCTTCCAATACGACTGAATTTTCCTGTAAGTCGAGCCAATTGCCCATCGGCCGAATCACATATATCAGCTACAACCAAAAACACCATACCAAGTAGATTGATTCGCCAATCGCTTGGATAAAAAAGCACTCCTGCGAAGGCTCCCAGAAACAAACCAACTATAGTAATGGCATTCGGGCTCCATCCCCACCTCTGTCCTAACAATGCGACTCGATAGCCTACAGGACGATAGAACCAAAGATCGATGGTCTCTTCAGTATCTGAATGCTTGAGGCTTGCGCCATATCTATGATTCTGCTCAGATGTCACGAACTATTTTTTTTTATTAATTAACTTACAAATAGCCTTTGATGCCTCATGACGACAAGAACTGAAACTTGGAGCATCATTCACATCTATGACACACATTTTAGCAGGAGACGAAACTATTGCATCGAATCCAAAAACATCAAGATGCGTCAATGAAGCTATTTGAACCGACAAATTCCTCAAAAGCGACTCGTCAACCCACATTTCTTGTGGAGCATCATTATGCACTTCATCACCAAACTTCGTATACCCACAAAGTTGCGGCAACATCCAATGGATCAGCTGACCTCCTACCACATAGGCCTTAACCAAGAAACCCGAAAGGTGACGAGTTATCACAATGTCAGAGTATCCCTCTTTCAACATACTTAACAGCCTGTTGCTTGCCTCACTAACATCCTTCACATATAACACATCTCCTTGAGAAACTCCTTTTGAATGCATCCCCTTAATCCAACAAGGCATAAACGTCTGCAAAAAGGAAGTACTAAGAACACGCTTATCTGCAAGAGGATTATATGCACACCATTGCGGCACAAGTATTCCTGCATCTGTCAGAACCTGCAGCATAGCCTTTCTACTAAGGGCCAAGCGAACCGCAGAGGGGGAGTTTATTACACATTTTCCACCGCGTTCCAAGCAAATCAGCGAATCTTCACAACGCGCCATACTGACCACAATATCGGTCATTTGCAGTACTTGGTCCGAAAGATCTGTTTCCCTACAGAAAATCGCAGAATGCCCGTCTTGCCCAAGTTGTCGGGCAACAGCTTGAAGCAAAAGAGAATCTAGCACAACCTTTCCAGGTGAGAATTCAGGAGCACGACTAACAAGCAAAACTTTCATCGCAAAAAATGACTTGCCTTCTCAATATCGTTTTTATGATCAATATCAAAAATCTTGCTAAACTCAAATGCCTTAATGTGCAATCCTGCCGACAATAGAGCTCTTTGATAGTTTCGCATGCGGCTCTTTCCCGAAGCTAAACATTCGCGCAAAACCGGAAATGCTGTACGAGTATCAAGCCCATAAATTCCGCCACTTACAAAAGTTCCATAGCTATCGCTGAACTCGATAATACGTTGTTCTGAATTTGTCGAAATCCAGAGCGGCTTCTCATCATCGACATAACGAGTCACTGCAAAAAGTCCGTCAAACTCGCATTGTGAAAAAGCCTCAATATAATCACAAAACTCCTTTTCCTGAAATACGGTATCAACCGTCGTGAGCACAAAACGCCCCTCAGGAAGCAGTTCGCTAAGTGAAGCAAAACTATGCATTGAACTTTCCGTAGACTGAATACAAATCTGTAATCGAACATCGGGGTTAGATATCTGCCAATTCTTCAGATATTGCTCAACCTCTTTCATTTCTTTGTTAATGATTACACAAATGTTCTGAGCCTTCATCCTAACGAAAATTGAAAGCAATCGCGATAACAGCGTCTCGCCACAAACAGGCACAAGAGGCTTAGGAAGAAGAATACCGTCTTCCACTAAACGAGAACCTTTTCCTGCAGCTAAGATAGCATAGTTCATATCGCGAATAGACACTTTTTCGTATTTTTAAAAACGCACGCAAAGATAATTCTTTTTTATATAACAGCGACTTTTAGGCACAATATTTATGCAAAAAAGGGGTTGAAAATTGTTTTTTTAGTTATTTTTGGGGTCTAAATAGCATTTTTTTCGCAAAAGATGAAGTATTTTTGAATTATTATGCATACATTTGCAGTGTACAATCAAGTACTTTTACTAACATTTATCTTCGCTACTATGGAAGAACTCGTAAAATCTATCGAAGTGCTTTCTGCTGAATTCCTTAAAGAAGCAAATGCTCAAGCACTTAAGGGCAACAAGGCTGCTGGCCTTCGCGCTCGCAAAGCGGCACTTGAACTTATGAAACAGCTCAAGGAATTCCGCGCTGTATCTAACGAGGCAGCTAAAGCTTAATTGCTGCTTACCTTCTTACAAGAAGCATCCATGAAAAACACATGCGATGCTTCTTTTTTATGCGAAGACAACAACCTCTTTTCAATGAAAAAAATTATTTCTTTACTTGTTGCTTTTTTGGTAGCCATCCCCTATTTATCTGCTCAAAACTTCTTCAGTGATTCTCTGGAGGTTAGCTTGCTGACCTGCGGACAAGGTCCTGATGCCTACGAACGCTTCGGACACACTGCAATTCGAATACACGATCTGAAACAGCAGCAAAACGATCTTGTTTTCCATTATGGAGTTTTTTCTTTCAACACGCCATTCTTCGTCTGGCGTTTCGTAAAGGGCGAAACCGACTACCAGTTAGGAGCTCAGGAAACGCATCGTTTTATCGAAGGATACAGAAGAAGAGGCCTTATGATGTTCGAGCAAAAATTATCACTCAACCAAGCTCAGACATCCGAAGTTGCAAGACTTCTTATCGAAAACTATGCCCCTCAAAATCGAGTTTATCGCTATAACTACTTTTTTGACAACTGTGCCACACGTCCTTTTCACCTCATTGGCAAAGCCTGCCAAAATGAAATTCGCTACGATTCGTTATGGTTGGAGCCCACTACCTACCGAACTCTGGTACGAAACAAAACCCATAGTGGCACATGGTTAGATTTTGGAATAACCTTAGCTATCGGAATGGGTGCCGATCGTAGTATTGGGTTAGAGCAACAAATCTTCCTTCCCGATTATTTGGCAACAGCCTATGAACATGCGTCAGTAAATGGCCAACCTCTTGTGGCATCTACCGACACATTACTCACAATCTCTCCAGAAGTAGAGAAGTTAATCAACGCTCCCAAAAGCATCCTCGATCCTCTTCCTTTGTTGTCATTCATTTTATGCTTGGCAATGATACTGCTTGCCTATCGCATCAAACAGAACAAGCCAGAGGGAAAGCATGCCGATCGAGCATTAAAACTAAGCAACATTTTTGACACCATTTTCCTGTTCACAACAGGCATTGTTGCTGTTATAATTTGGTTCCTTTTGCTCGGTTCTGAGCATCCAACCGTCAACGAAAATTTAAATTGTGTATGGCTTTGGCCAACAAACTTGTGTTTTTGTGCTTTAATTTGGACAAAAATACCGCAAAAAGTTCATCGTATCTATTTTTTGATTAACTTTGCGGCGCTCATTATATATTTCGCGTGCGTGACGAGCGGTTCTCAAGAGGCATCACCCGAGGTTCTTCTGCTTGCCGCCATCCTTTTATTGCGATGTATTGAGCGCATATTCTTCAACGAAAAAGAGACTATTCCAGCTAACGCTAAATGAAACAAAACAACGCAACTTCAGGCCTGCTGGCCACAACCCTCATATTCCTCTTGGCTTTACAGGCCATAGAGGCACATGCTTCACACCCAGCGACCAAACAAGTTGCACCCAAACTGATTGTAGGCATCACTGTCGATCAGTTGAGAACAGACTTCATCAATGCGCTTCAGGGAAAACTCACGAGCGGAGGTTTTCGTCGCCTTTTGGGCCAAAGCCTGATGTTCGAACAGGTGCTCTACAACTGTGATATGCCCGATGCTACAGCAGCAATGGCTGTATTGGCAACTGGAGTAGAGCCATTTTACAACGGTGTCACCGGACAAAATACCTTTGATGCCCAACAATTGCGTCGCCAATCAATTTTGTTCGACAAAGATGTTACAGGCACCTTCTCTTCTCTGCAAGTTTCGCCCAAAGCTCTTCTTAGCACAACTCTTGGCGATGAGTTGAAAATCGCTTCAGAGGGAACCAGCCGAATCTATAGTATTGCTCCCGATGCTGAGACAGCAATCATTGGCGCAGGTCACATGGGTGACTGCGCTCTTTGGTTTGATGAAAAAGAGGCTAAATGGGCAGGAAGTTCATATTACAGAGAATTTCCAAAGTACTTTGTAAAAAAGAACGATCAGCAACCTCTATCAGTCCACTTGGGTAGCCTGCGTTGGGAACCAATGGTCAAGAGTGACGATAGGCTCGAGATTATGCCATACAGCCCAATAAGCAACGGCTTTTCTCACGATTTTATTCAATATGGCAAGCATGCCTACAGCTGGATAAAGACAAGTCCTGTAATCAACGATGCTATTGTCGAGTTAGCACGCCTCTCTATGCGCGATGGCAAGATAGGCAAAGGCAAAAACACCGACATGCTTCAGCTGACGCTCTATGCCGGAACCTATCAGCATGCAGCACCAGAGGCTTATGCCGAAGAACTGCAAGATATATACTTGCGATTAGACAAGAGCTTAAATGACTTGCTCAATTATATTGATGCCGAAGTTGGACTAAGCAACACCTTCATTTATGTGAATGGCACAGGTCAAGTTGCAACGCCATCCAGCGAAATAGCGAATCTCAGTCAAGGCATCTTCACAGCCAGCCGATGCACGTCGCTCCTGAACAGCTACCTCATTTCTCTTTATGGACAAGGCAATTGGGTAGCAGGATATCACGACAACCAGATTTATCTGGCTCACGACTTCATTGCACGCCAGAACATTAAACTCTCCGAAATACAGCAAGCAGCATCTGAATTTGTTATGATGTTCAGCGGAGTTGCAGACGTTGTTACCCAACACCAGATTCTGCACAATGTTGCTAATGAGCGAATTGAAAACTTAAGAAAAATATACAACCGCAAGACAGGAGGCGATTTGGTAATCACTCTGCAACCTGGATGGGCGTTCAAAGAAAAGGACAACAGCCCAACACAGCAGCAGTTGCGACACGACATAGCTCCTGGACCAGCCATATTTTTCTTCCCTGGCATTACCCCAAAACGCATCACAGCGCCTATCAATGCCAAGGCAATAGCGCCAACTTTGGCAAGACTCATCAGGATTCGTGCCCCATCCGGATGCACAACTGCTCCCGTGAGTCTAAATCAATAATAAAAATAATAAAAACTATATATAATGAATTTCAACTCTATTCTGACCAAGCTCTTTGGCAGCAAGTCACAGCGTGACGTTAAAGCTATTGAGCCATGGGTACAAAAAGTAAAAGAAGCTTATCCAGCCATTGAGAAGCTGACAAACGACGAACTTCGAGCTCGCAGTATGGCTCTTATGCAGCAAATGCAGGATGCTGTTGCTGCAGATCGCAAAAAGATTGAGTCACTTAAAGCCAATGTAGAAAAGCTTGAGATTAAGGATCGCGAAAAAGTATGGGCAGAAATCGACGAGCTCAAAAAACGCATCACTGAAACTTTCGACAAACAGCTCGAAGAGATTTTGCCAGAAGTGTTCGCTATCGTAAAGAACACTGCTTATCGTTTTGCCAATGCTGAAACAATCGAGGTAACCGCTACCGACATGGATCGCGAATTGGCAGCTACAAAAGATTTCGTAACCATTGATGGCGATAAAGCAATTTGGAAAACCACTTGGTTGGCAGGTGGCAACCCTATTACATGGGATATGGTTCACTATGACTGCCAGCTCTTTGGCGGCACCGTATTGCACCAGGGTAAGATTGCTGAGATGGCTACCGGCGAGGGTAAGACCCTTGTGGCTACCCTTCCTGTTTTCCTCAATGGTATGACCCATAACGGTGTGCATGTTGTAACCGTCAACGACTATTTGGCAAAGCGAGACTGTGAGTGGATGGGCCCTATCTATCAGTTCCACGGCCTTACTGTCGATTGCATTGACCGTCATCAGCCAAACAGCGACGAGCGTCGCAAAGCCTACAACTGCGATATTACCTTTGGTACAAACAACGAGTTCGGCTTTGACTACCTCCGCGACAACATGACAACCCACCCTGAAGACTTGGTACAGCGCGAGCACAATTTTGCTATTGTCGATGAGGTTGACTCCGTTCTTATTGACGATGCACGTACTCCACTTATCATTTCAGGTCCAAGCACACGAGTATCCGACTACAGCGACGAGGAGCTCTACAAGACTTTCCGTCCACGTGTAGAAAAGATCGTTGTAGCTCAGAAGAAACTTGCTAACGACTGGCTCAATGAGGCTAAGAAAAAAGTATTGAACGAAGACAAGGCTATTGCCGACGAAGGTGCAGTTGCTTTGTACCGCTCTTATCGCGCATGGCCTAAGAGCAATGCCCTCATCAAGTTCCTCTCAGAGTCGGGCGTAAAGCAGGAGTTGCTTCGTGCTGAGGGTGCCTTCCTTGAAAACAATCAGGAGCGCATGCCTGAGGCTTTGGCTCCAATGTACTTCGCTATTGAGGAGAAGAACAAGAGCGTTGATCTCACCGACAAGGGTATCGAGATGCTCACCGGCGAAGGCGAAGATCCTAAGTTCTTCGTTATCCCTGACGTAGGTTCTGAGATTGCCGAAATCGAGCAGACCGATCTGAGCAGTGAAGAAAAAGCTCAGAAAAAGGACGAACTGATGAATCAGTTTACCGTTAAGGGCGAACGCGTTCATGCCGTGAACCAGCTTCTCAAGGCATACACCATGTTCGAAAAGGATGTTGACTACATTGTCACCGACGATGGTAAGGTAAAGATCGTTGACGAGCAGACCGGCCGAATCATGGAAGGTCGTCGTTGGAGCGATGGCTTGCATCAGGCAGTCGAAGCTAAAGAGAACTGTCGCATCGAAGCTACCACTCAGACTTACGCTACCATCACCTTGCAGAACTACTTCCGCATGTATCACAAGTTGGCTGGTATGACCGGTACTGCAGAAACAGAGGCTGGCGAGTTCTGGGATATCTACAAGCTCGACGTTGTAACCATTCCAACCAACCGTCCTGTTGCTCGTAAGGATGAGAACGACCGCATCTATCGTTCAAAGCGCGCCAAATACAAAGCTGTCATCAAGCAGGCTAAAGAGTATATCGAACAGGGACGTCCAGTGCTTATCGGTACCACCTCTGTCGAGATTTCAGAGCTCCTCGACAAGGCATTCCGTCAGAATGGCATTATTCCAAACGTACTCAACGCAAAACTTCACCAGCGCGAAGCTGATATTGTTGCCAAGGCAGGTATGGCCAAGACCGTAACCATTGCAACCAACATGGCAGGTCGTGGTACCGATATCAAGCTTTCTCCAGAAATCAAGGCAGCAGGTGGTCTTGCTATCATCGGTACAGAACGTCACGAGAGCCGTCGTGTTGACCGCCAGCTTCGTGGTCGTTCAGGCCGTCAGGGTGACCCAGGTTCTTCTGTATTCTTCGTTTCGCTCGAAGACAATTTGATGCGAATCTTTGGTTCAGACAGAATTGCAAAGGTTATGGACAGCAAGATGTTTGGCATGACCGAAGATGACGTTCTTGAATCATCAATGCTCAGCAGCTCTATCGAAAAGGCTCAGAAGAAGGTCGAAGAGAACAACTACGGCATCCGTAAGCACTTGCTCGAATACGACGATGTGCTCAACAAGCAGCGTGAAGTAGTTTACACTCGTCGTCGTCACGCATTGATGGGTGAGCGTATCGGCATCGACTTCATGAATATGGTTTATGATGTTGCAACAGTACTCTCTGTTCAATATGAGTCTACCAACAACTATGAAGGCTTGAAGCTTGAGGTTTATCGCCACTTCGGCATTGAGGTGCCTATGGACGAGCCTACCTGCAAGAAGATGTCTGTAGAACAGCGCAACCAAGCTATCTTCGAAGTTGCAATGGATAAGTTCAACGAACGCATGCAGAAAATCGAAGAGTTGGTTGGCCCTCAGATCAAGAAGTTGTACGACAACATGCTCGAGAATCCTGCTCAGTACATTCCTCAGAGCTTTACTCTTCCAATGACCGATGGCAAGAAGATCTATCGAATCCCTGTCAACCTCAAGGAAGCTGCTGAAACTGGAGGTAAGAACATCTCAAAGAGCTTCTTGAAAACAATCATGCTCAATATCATCGATGATGCATGGAAGCAGAACCTGCGCGACCTCGACGATCTGAAGCAGTCTGTTCAGAGTGCTCGTTACGAACAGAAAGATCCGCTGGTGATTTTCAAGGTAGAGTCTTATGGCATTTTCGAGCGAATGGTTATCTCGATGAACTCAAAGGCTGTGTCAATCATCATGCGTAGCCAGATTTTCATTCCTAAGGAAGCTGAAGAGCACAGACAGGCAGTACGCCATCTGTCAACTGCAGCAATGCAAGCTAAGCAGCAAGCTGAGGCTAAAGCAGCAGCCGCTGCCACTGAAGCCAAACAGGATTTCAGCAAGATGCAGGCCAATCAGGCACAGGCTGCAGCAGCAACCGATAATCAGGCACAGGAAGCGCCAACAGCAAATCCTGTAGCTGCTACTCCTCACGTTGGTCGTAACGAACCATGTCCATGCGGCAGCGGTAAGAAGTATAAGAACTGCTGCGGCAAGGAGGAATAATTCTATCATAGATTCTAGTATTGGGTGTCAAAAACTTGTTTTTTGACACCCTTAATCTTTCAATATTAATCGCGACATGCAAACATTCATAGAAATACAAAACTTAAGAATACATGCTTTCCATGGCGTCCTTCCGCAAGAACGCATCGTAGGCAACATGTATCAGATTGACTGCATCATTTCAACCGACTACACAAAGGCTATGCAAAGCGATGCTCTTGACGATACCATCTCATACGCAGACATCGTGAGCATCATAGAGCAAGAAATGGCAACTCCTTCCAACCTGCTTGAACATGTAGCAGGAAGAATAGGCAAAGCTATACACAACGCCTATATAAATCGAATAGAAAAAATTGATCTCAAAATCGCCAAGATCAAGCCACCAATTCAAGCAGATATACATGCCTGTGCGATACATGTCATCATGTAACGATGTTTGTTAACA
>JAUNCV010000010.1:11493-24474 GCA_030526445.1 Bacteroidales bacterium
GAAAAAAGTACTTTTAATGACAAAACCGAGGCTAAAAGTGCAAATTTGAGGTTTCAAAACAACAAAAGAGGGAAGATTTCTTGGAATTCTTAGAAAAATGGCTTATCTTTGCAGTGTCAAAAAATAAGACATCGTTTTTCAGACTCTTAAGGCTAATCTAAACTCATCTTTTTTATCAATCCTCTGGATAAACCAGAATCTCATAGGTAAGTAATTTTTTGGTAATGTGCGAAAGGAGCTGCGCGTGAGCGTAGCTCCCTTTCTTTTGTGTACAGAAACAAAATATTGTGTACTGAATCATTTACACACAGAGCAAAAAAAGAAAACTGGATACAGTTTGCTTCCCGCATCCAGTTTTCATACAAAGTATCTTATTTCTTCCATCCAGCAACATAATTGGCAGGATCATAGAAGATCTCAGCCTCTTTGAGCAATGTTACCTCTCCATGCTGAATATCGAAGGTTGTCAAACAACAATTCATGTAACGGGCACCCCAAAAGTCTGCTATTTGCTTTTTACCCACAGCACATACAAAAGCTCGTATCATAGCGCCATGGGCCACAACAAGAACATTGTCTACACCCATAGCCTCAAGAGGCATAATCTCATTACTGAGAAAATCATCTGCACGTTCCACAAGTTGGGCAAACGATTCGGCTTTGTCTCCCGGAAGATATAGTTCAGGATGCCACAACATATTATACAAAGGATGCTCCGGATTCTTTCCAGCCTCCGAAATAGAAGAACCTTCATAAATACCAAAATCGAGTTCCACGATTCGGTCGTCAAGTTGAATCTCTGACAGTGGAAAACGTCCTTCAAGCAAGATATGGGCTGTTTCAATGGCACGACATAAAGGTGAACAATAAACACGGTCATAATTGACCACAGGCATATTGTCGCGCGTTATACGAGCCAAATCTCGTCCATTATCATTGAGAGGGACATCAACACGTCCCTGAAACTTTCCTTCACGATTCCAGGATGTTTCTCCGTGACGAATTAAATACAGTTTCACGTTATAGAGTAAATTAAAAATGAGTCTTAAAAGAAAAAGGGAGCAACCTTGTCACCCCCTAAGTTTTTCTACAATCTTTTCCAGTTTAATGCCTCGGGAACCCTTCACAAGAACGGTTCCGCCAATATTAGCAATAACGGCCTCATCAGCACACAATGCATCGATATCCGGATAACAGCGCACCGAAGCACGATTTCCCAAAGCCACAATGACACTTGGATCAACACTCTCGAAAGCGCGTTCAAACTCAGAACCCACCAATAGTATATCACCAAAGGTTACTTCGGGCTGAGCCAAATACTGCAGTATGCGCTGGTGCTCTGCCAACGAGTCTTCACCCAACTCTCTCATATCGCCCAAAAGAAGCATCTTGTGGGCGTCTGTGTTAAGATTAAAACTCGTCAGTGCAGCCATCATGCTTGTCGGATTGGCATTATATGCATCAAGAATCATCTTATTACCATGACCGAGGTCTACAAGCTGCGAGCGCATATTCTGAGGCTCATAGCTTTGAAGTGCCGACTGGATTTCCTGCGGAGCAACCCCAAAATGATGTCCAACGGCAGCAGCTGCAATAGCATTGATAAGGTTATAGCTGCCAATGAGGTTCGTGCTGACGTCAATAGGCTCACAATCTCGAATGTTCAAAGAGAGGTGCAAGAAAGGCGAGCAATCGGTCATTTTTCCATATACTTCCGAAGAGGCATCATCCTCCTTCGCGCTATACGAAATATGCTGCATTGCCTCTGCCTTCGGATAGAGATAAGGGTTACCGCTATCTACAAAGACTGTACCGCCATCGGCCGACACAGATTCGTAGAGTTTTGTTTTAGCCTCAATGACGCCTTCAAAACTTCCGAATCCGAGCAGATGAGCTTTGCCCACATTGGTAATCAAACCAAAATCAGGATGCACTATTGCGCAAAGTTCGGCAATATCCATCGGATGGTTGGCACCCATCTCAATGATAGCCAACTCATGCTCGTGTGTAATCTTGAGCAAAGTAAGAGGCACACCAATGTGGTTATTCAGATTGCCTGCAGTGGCAAGAACATTATACTTACGGCTCAAAACTGCATGGGTAAGCTCCTTTGTGGTAGTCTTTCCGTTTGTTCCTGTGATGCCGATAACGGTTACTGGTCTGTCCCAGTTTCGCAACTGTTGTCTATGCCAAGCTGCAAGCTGCTGCAAAGCGGTGAGCACATCAGGAACAAGGAAATAGCGAGAATCACCGGCAGGAATAACCTTTGGATCATCAACCACCGCCAAAGAACAGCCTTTAGCAAGTACTTCGGCAGCAAACTGATTACCATCAAAGCGTTCACCCTTCAGTGCGAAGAAAAGAGAGCCCTCAGGACAGTTGCGCGAGTCGGTCGTAACTACAGGATGCTCAAGATAATGAGCATATAGTTCGGCAATAGCATTCATACACCGAAAGTTTTAGAAGAATCGTTTGATAACAATAAGGTTATGCGAAAGTTCTCCTCGCTCCTGACTCCAGATACCCTCTTCACGAAGTTCGTCATAATGGAGGCTTGCCGAACAATGCAAAATACGATTTCCATCGCCTACAAGACCCACATGACACACATGATCAGAGCCATGGCCGAAGAAGGCAAGGTCACCAATCTGGCGCTCTTCAAACGGAACTTCAGTGCCCAACAACGCCTGCTGTGAGGCATCACGAGGCAAAGAAATATTGATAAAGCGGAAGAGTGTCTGAGTGAAACCGGAACAATCTATACCAAAAGCCGTACATCCGCCCCAAAGATAAGGCACATTGAGCAGCATCTGTGCCTGCTGCAACAGATACTTAGCACACGCATTGCGCGACATTGATGACGAATCTACCGGATTTACATAAGTCATATTAGGCACATCGAAACGCTCTCCTTGCATTCTGAACGTGATGCCTGTATCATCCATATTATAAATTCTGCTGCCCCACGAAAGATGTGCAGATCCAGACACGCCATCACGTGTTCGGGTCACAGGGTTATAAGGCTGACGCAACAGCAGGCACTTTGAAGCTTCATTGAGATAATAAAGATACTCTTTCTCGCTGATAAGTGTTACGGTTTTCCAGTCTACCCAACCCTCATAATCATCGCACGAGCGAATCACTTTATACCATCGAGGCTGTTCGTCAACAATGCGAAAAACATCGCCAAACAAAAGCTGGCTTACCATTTCGCTCGATTCCTGTGCGACAGCTCGCATTGGGATATAGGGCTGCAGACAAATTGCATATTTCATATCGTAGTAATTTAAAAAAGAATCAAAGTCTTAGAAACGATTTTCTATATCGCTTGCCGAAAGACTCACTGCTATGAGTCTTCCGTCAGGTCCATAGGTGTGCTCCTTGAGGTCGAATAGGCTCTCAACAAGCTGACGCATCTCCTCTTCACACATTTTCTTTCCGGCACGAATTGCCTGTGCCTGTGCCAATCGGAGTGCCAGTTTGCGGTTCAGAGCATCACTGACACCATGCACCTCATCTCGGGCAGCATCTATCATCTGAAGCAAAAGTGCATGAAAATCAATCTGATTTTCCAGAGAGGCGGGCTTTCCTGCTATGGCATACGAGCCGCCACCAAGGTTATTGAGTTCAAATCCCAGATAGCTAAGTTCTGGCAAGATCTTCTCCAGTACAGGCACATCGGCCGCCGCAATCTCAACAATTTCAGGGAAAAGTTCCTGCTGGCTTATGCCTTGTTTGTTACACATTTGCTGATAATAGCGGTCATACAGCACTGCAATGTGTGCTCTATGCTGATCGAACAACAGCAAAGCATTGTGACTGCATGTGGCAATATACCTATTGGCCACTTGTATGAAATGGCCCACAGGCGAAAGGTCTTGCTGTTTGTCTTCGGTCAGAGGCAGCTCTTCGTTCATCCTGCTCGAAAGAGGTGCCGTTGGTGGCACAAGTCCGCCCAGAGCTTCCGATTCATCAGGTTCTGTCTGATCTTCACTAACCTTGCTTGGCAAAGTCAGGAAGTCATCATACAACGACTGCCAGTTATCGGCCTGCGTCTTTCTGAAAGGGTTATATCCAGGGTCATAATGCACCTTGGGCTCTGTCATGTGCTTGCTCTCTTCTCGGCTTGGAAGAACCGTTATTTCTGGTGCATCTGCCTGATCGAAGTCGATCGTTGGCACCGCATTAAATTTGCCAAGAGCTTCGCGCACTGCAGCCATCAGAATATGCCATCGTGCTGGCTCGTTTTCAAATTTGATTTCAGTTTTTGTCGGATGAATATTGACGTCAATGCTGGCCGGATCTACCTTCAGATAGATAAAATAATTGGGTTGCGAACCCTCTGGAATAAGGTCCTGATAGCACTCCAGCACTGCCTTGTGGAAATAGGGATGACGCATATAGCGATCATTGACAAAGAAGAACTGTAATGCACCCTTTTTGCGGGCAGCAGAGGGCTGGCCAATAAAGCCATGAATGGTCACCAGATCATTTTCTACGTCAAGAGGCAGCAATTGCTGTGAAATGCCTTTGTTAAAAAGCTGAGTAATACGTTGTTTGAGCGAACCCGACAGCAGCTGAAGCATCTGCACATCATTGTGCACAAGGGTGAAGCCTACATTCGGATTAGCCAATGCCACATGCTGCAGTTCGGTGATAATGTTCGAAAGTTCTGTCTGGTTCGATTTGAGGAACTTTCTGCGCGCAGGCACATTATAAAACAGATTGCGCACCTCCAGATTGGTACCCTTAGGACACGCCACACTCTCCTGACTTTCCAGCTTGCTTCCTGCCATTTTCAGTCTGACACCGGTCTCGTCTTCCTCTCTGCGGGTGCGCATCTCCACCTCAGCCACAGCCACAATACTGGCCAAGGCTTCTCCGCGGAAACCCATCGTGTGAAGTGCGAACAGATCCACTGCCTGCTGAATTTTGCTTGTTGCATGACGCTCGAAGGCCATTCGAGCATCGGTAGGGCTCATACCCTTGCCATTGTCGATGACCTGTATCAGCTCTCGTCCAGCTTCGCGCAGAATGATATGAATATCTGTTGCTCCTGCATCAATACTGTTTTCAAGCAGTTCTTTGATGACAGAAGCGGGTCGTTGAACCACTTCGCCAGCAGCGATCTGATTAGCGACACTATCGGGAAGAAGATGAATAATGTCCACTTGAGTATCTCAATTTTTAGGAATTCACTACTATTTACCAGCTATACACTTCGCGCAAGAGCCAGCCGAAGAACACTGTGAGAATGATAATCCACAGCACAAGCTTCACCAAACGTTTCTGCTTGGCATCGGTTTCTCCCTCATCGTTCTCCAGACGGCGGCGAAGGTGTGTAGTGCCTTGTACAAATTTTCCACGCACCAACTCTTCGCCAGTCAGCTCTTCTGTGGGCAAAAGACCCTCCTGACGCATGATGGCGCGCTTACGCTTCTCTAAATACTCCTTGCGTTCATTATTAAAATAGGGCTTGCGCTCGAAACGCTTGGGTTTTTCTACCGTAAAGATGGACATAGACAAATATCTCTGTTTGAAAAATTGTACATATTAGTAACCATTCAGCTCGTCGTCGTCAAAGAGGCGGACGCTCTCCACCTTATCCTCATCCTTCATGCGGATATCGCGGAATACATCTTCGGCCGAAACCGGACGCAGATAATCCATCCAGCGGAAACCGTTGAGATAAAGGATCTCTGGGGTTACAAGGAAGAGCGGAGTCATTGAGCCAACCGGTGAGGGCCATATACGAAGATGATCCATCTTCTGGTCCTTGAACCACACTGTCAGGAAGTTGCCAATCACCTGATTGAGGCCAAGCAGATACCTCTCCTCTCCTTTTCCCTCTACAGGGAAGAAAATGGTCTGCACATTGCCCGAAACATCCATTTGTCTGATTTTGCCGGCATCATCAAAATAGCACATCAATTCCTTGCCTGCTATCTGGTCATAGTGTATCGAGTCATGTTGTTGGGCCAGTTGTGCCTGATCATGAATGAGGCATCGCGAGATACCTTTGTTTTCACCCATCCACGCAAAGATGGTGTCACCCGTAATCTGATAGTTGCTGTTCCACATCACAGGGTTGCCAACAAAGGTGGCCAGCGAGTCGCTTGAGTTATAGTTGAGCGAGTCGCAAACGCCTTGCAGGTCTGTTCTGAAGTATCTGACGTTATGGAAACATGCCATATAGTGAATCGTATCTGTGTAGATCGAATCATGAAAGCGTGCCTCCATTCGGCAGGCCAGACTATCTATTGTTTCGGTTATCACAGAGTCTTCGAGGGCAATTTCGCGTGTCACCTTGAGCGTGTCGCATATCTGCACCGAATCCTCGGCTACCTGCATCGTTTTTTCCTTGAGAATGGTGTATGAACGAAGGGTGTCGGCATGCATGTAAAGGGTGTCTTTGCCCGAAAACTCCATTGCCAGAGCTCTGCGGGTCACAGTCACTACCTGTGGGTCACGCGTATAGTGGCCATAATCGCCCTGTACACGAACATGCTGAATAGAGTCATGTGCCACAAAACGGCCAAAACCCTCTCCCACGCCAAGAATACCATCATAGAACAGTGTGTCGGCCGTAGCATATCGTCCTGGGCTCACTGCTCTCGATCGTTTGTACAACCAAGATTTCTGTGTACCTGTATTCATGGTTCCCTCTGTGGTGTATAGGGTGGCTGTGTCACCCACAATACGCGAAGGGCCCGTCACATGTGCATCTTTGCTGATGAAGTTATAGTCGAGCGAGTCACTGTAAAGGGTCGCCTTGGGTCTGTAGAGCACACGTTCGTCTGGATCTGGATAAAGAGGACGCACGCTATCGGGCATAGCCGAAAAGTCATAGCTCTTCATCACCACATTGTTTCTGAACGTTGCATGACGATCGTTGGGATAATACCAACCCAAGCTGCTGAACAAATGGTTCTGTGGGTCCTGAATATTGCCCGAATAGGGATAGTGTGCCTCTGCCTCCGGACGTCGATACTGCAGGTAGTCGGTGTGCAGCTCTACGTCATTGTGGCGCAAGATGACATTGTCGAAGAGCTCGCCAAACTGCGTGTTTCCGTCATACGACAAGCTATCGCACCACATGTGCAGTGTGTCGCCCTCATACATGTGTACATTGCTGAATGCCTCGAACGAGTTGGTCGACTGGTAGAAGTAGGCGCTGTCACACTGCATATAGACACTGTCCTGACGAAACAGCACATCACCTCTCAGCACCTGTCGTTCGGCATCATGCTTTTTGTTAAAAGAGAGCGAGTTGGCCTTGAGCAGATGTATCAAACGAGGTTTCTGCTGCCCTTTCTGGTCCTGAGCATGGAGCAAAAGGGGCAGCATACAAACAATATATAAAAGTATTTTTCTCAAGTTCATGAATTGTCAATTATCTACTGTAGGCAGAATATCACCGGCTTATTTTGAGGTCCAACCTGGATACTTGAAGTCATACTTCTCCCATCCTGGTTTAATGCGCACATAGGTTTCTTTCTGCTTTTCGCGAATAAAGTTTTCAATAATCTTTTCGCGCTGGCTCTCTTCATAGAGATCCTTGATGGTCTGATAATCGTCATAATAAGTAGCCTTATGTGCCTCAATGCGGTTCTTGAGCTTGATGATAGCTACCTGATCGCGATTGGTCTTAGGGTCTTTCATATTGAAAGGCATGCTCACCTCTCCCACCTTCATGTTTGCCACCACACGAGCCACTTCGGCTGGCAACTCGTCCATAAACTGGCGAGCGGTACCGGTGCGCTCTGAGGTCATGAGACCCTGACTGTAGCGAGTGTTCTTGTCCGAAGAAATCCAACGGGCAGCCTCTTCAAAGCTGATCTTTGCCGAATCAATATCCATGCGCACTGAGTCAAGCACATTGCGCGACTCGCTCAACTCCTTTGCACTCACCTTTGGTGTAAGCAGAATGTGGCGGAAGTTGGCACGGTCACCTCGACGCTCAATGAGCTGGATAATATGGTAGCCAAATTCAGTTTCTACAATCTTCGATACCTTGTTGGGGTCGGTAAGTTGAAAGGCTGCTGCCGAAAACTCTGGCACGAAAGCGCCACGGCCCTTGAAACCAAGCTCGCCACCCAATGCAGCCGATCCTGGATCCTCAGAATACATCACAGCGAGCATTGAGAACGAGCTCTCGCCCGAAGTAACACGCTGGGTGAAGTCGCGCAGACGGTTCTTGATGCCATCGATGGTCTGCTGTGAGATTTTTGGCTGAAGAGCTACAATCTGCACCTCAACCTGTGTGGCAATATATGGGATGCTGTCTTGTGGAAGACGCTCGTAGAAATGACGCACCTCACTTGGAGTGGCTGCCACATCCTCGGTCAGGAAACGCTGCTCTTCCATCACAATCATCTGGTTCTTGCTCTGTGTGCGCCATTCCTGTCTGATCTGAGGAATGGTTTTCTCCATATACTCTTCGAGCTTCTCTTTCGAACCAGCCTGCTGGATGTAGAGGTTCAGCTGCTGCTCAACCTGCTGTTCAACCTGTTCGTCAGACACCTCGATAGAGTCAAGGATAGCCTGATTGATAAAAAGCTTTTGAATAGCCATCTGCTCTGGAATCAGGCCGTATGGATCACCATCCATCTTCTCACCCTGATAAAGCATTCGTTTGCGTTCAGCCTCAACCTCACTACGGAGAATCGCTTCGTCGCCTACGACCCAAATGATTTCGTCGATTACGTTATCGACCTCTTGTGCCATGCCAACCACTGCAGTCATGAGGGTTGCAACAAAAGCCATAGCACGATACTTCAGATTTTTCATTTATTGTCAGTTGTATTAATTATCAATTTACCTGTTTCTATTGCGCGTTTACGCATTTCTTTGTGCGACTGCTCAAGATATTCGCGACTTCGTTGGTTCAACAAGGTTTCACGAATCTCGGGCATAGCATATTCCAGCGGAGTCTGCTCTCCATCCAGTCTGTAGTCGGTGAGCAGCAGCAGATAGGAGTAATCCTCTTCTTCGAGCACGGTCACCTGAAGTTTCAGGAACGATGCCGCATCGACCACGGGCACCGGCAAGCGCTTGGCCACAAAATCAAGGGGCTGCCATTGCTCCAGGAATCCGTCATAATCCACCGCATGAATCTGCAGATAATGCTCCATGGCATCAATCTCTTCGGTTTCGCCCTCTTGCAGTTTTTTGAGCCATTCACGCAGTTTCTTGTGATGCGTCTTGGCATCGGGATGAACCTTGATATAAAAGCCCTTTATGATAGGCTCCTTGAGCTTCATTTGCTTGCCATATTGGTTATAGAAGGCTTCACAATCTTCAAGGCTCAGTTCCTGCTCATGTCGGCGCAACAGTTCTCGGTCATAGGTTTGCGACACCAAAATGCGCTTATACTCCTCAACCTGCTGCATGAGTTCACGATAGTTGGCCAAATTGCGCACACCTTGCTGATACACGAGTTCTTCGTCTATCCACCGATCCATATATTCCTGCACGAAAGCTGCACTGTCGGCTCCCGTTGTGCGAGGAGGCATCACCTCAAGCACTTCGCGAAGTGTGAGGCGGCTTTCGCCCATCTGCACAAGCACGTCGCTACCCAACCCACTCTGGCAGGCAGTGAGGGTTGAAAGCAGCATGACCATTAGCCACAAAGATATATATTGACAAGTTCTTCTTATCATAGTGCGCGCAAAGATAGTCAAAATAGTCCACACTGACAAAAATTATAAGGTTTTTTAAGTTTTTTGCACACTAAATTTGGACATTTTTACCTTTCTCCCTATCTTCGCGAGCGAAATCAACACAGTAAACACATGAACAGTTTCCACGAACTCATCATCAATCGCCGCAGTATTCGCAAATACACAGGCGAAATTCTTGACCCCGAACAGGTGCGTCTCATTCTCGAAGCAGGCCTTATGGCTCCTGCAGGTAAGCGTCTCAATCCTTGGCATTTTGTGGTTATCGAAGATCGCGAAACCTTGGTAGCCCTTAGCAAAGCTAAAGCGCAGGGTGCGGGCCCATTGGCTACGGCTGCCCTCGGCATCTGTCTTTGTGCCGATCCTTCGGTTTCCGACACTTGGGTCGAAGACCTCTCTATTGCCTCTATCCAGATGCAGCTTCAGTGCACCGATCTTGGCCTTGGTTCTGTATGGATTCAGATGCGCAATCGCTATGACGAGGAGGGCAATGCTGCCACCTACAATGTGCGTCGCATCCTCAATCTTCCTGATCATTTCGAGGTCCTCAACGTCATCAGCATCGGCCACATTGGCGAAGAGCGCAAACCCTACGACACAGGCAAGCTGCAGTGGGAAAAGGTGCAGATTTTCTCGCCCGAAAAGAGCGATAACAACGACTGATTGCTTTTTTCGTCCGGATACAAAAAGTATATAATATGGAAAAATTCAGAATCACCGTAAAGGTCGGAAGCAATGTCTTGACCCGCTCCGATGGCACGCTCGATGTGACCCGCATGTCGGCCCTCGTCGATCAGATTGCCACTTTGCACAAGCAAGGCATCCAAGTCATCTTGGTTTCGTCGGGTGCTGTTGCTTGCGGCCGAAGCATTCTTAAGGGCTTACAGTCTGAGCTCGACGAAGTGAGCCAGCGCCAGCTGTTCAGTGCCGTGGGACAAGCCAAACTCATCAATAAATATTATGAGTTCTTCAACGAGCACGATATCAAGTGCGGACAGGTTCTCACCACCAAAGAGAGTCTGAGCACCGATGAGCAGCGACAGAATCAGAAGAACTGTATGGAGACGATGCTTTCTCACGACGTCATTCCTATCGTAAACGAAAACGATACAGTTTCGATCACTGAGCTGATGTTTACCGACAATGACGAACTTTCGGGCCTGATGGCACAGATGATGGAGGCCAACCTGCTCGTACTTCTCTCGAACATTGACGGCATTTATACGGGCAATCCTGCCGACCCTTCGTCCGAACTGATTCGCGTCATTGGTACACAAACCGATGTGTCACAATACATTCAAAGCAGCAAGAGCAGCGCAGGCCGAGGTGGCATGCAGTCAAAGCACCACACGGCTCGTCAGGTGGCGGCTTCGGGCATCAAAGTGATCATTGCCAATGGCAAGCGCGATAACATCCTGCAAGACCTGATGCAAGTAACGCCATTGAACGAGGTCATTGTCTCGCCTCAGGTTCCTTGCACCATCTTCAAGTAAAAAGCCTTTCAGAAAAAACAGAAAGATAGACATAAAAAAATCCACACCTTCACTGAAGATGTGGATTTTATTTTTATGCTTTTATACAAATAGAAACCTGTCCCAATGAGATTGTATCTCCCTCACTGATTGGCATTCCCCATTCCCCTACTTCATTTCCGTTGAGTAAGGTTGGAACAGCCGGATTACGCTGGAAATACTTAGGTCGTCCCGGACGCACATTGACACAACGTCCTGTGCAGCCATTACATGGCACAAGCTTCGGACTGATCAATCCCTTTGGGCATTCTGTTCGATTCTGCCCATGCATCAATTTATAGTTGCCCGATGCACCTATAAGCTGACACTGAAATGGATCGACCGTTTCATCTTCAAGAGGAAGTGTATTCCATACATGCTTGCACTTCTGCCCTATGTTGACTACTCCTGAATAAGATGCCGAAAGCTCATCAAGGTCTACCACTTCGATGCCTGATGGGGCATGAATCTCAAGTTTCATTATTCAGCAGCTGAAAATTGATCCTTGCCAACTGAGCAGAGTGGGCACTCAAAGTCCTCTGGCAACTCCTCAAATGGAGTACCTGGAGCGATACCTGCCTCTGGAACACCTACTTCTGGATCATACTCCCAACCACACACGTCACATACATACTTTGCCATAATAATATCGTTTTAATTGTTTAACAATAAAGGTCAATAAAAATTTGTTTTTTGATGGTGCAAAGATGGTAACTATTTTTCATTTACCAAAAGAAATTGCGGCATATTTATAGTATTTTTCGGATAAATGTACTCTTTTTATCATTTTCATGCCGAAAATTACCATAATTTCACTATTTTTGCATCAAAATTCATTGAATATGGCTATAGATTTTTCAAGCAAAACCCAACTTACGGTCTGCGAAACTCCCTCTGGAAACGGCTTCAGGGTAGAGCACATGCCCGATATGCTTACGTATAGCGACATTGACGACTGCTCTGACCACATCCACTCTTTCTACGAAATTCTTTGGTTTCAGGAGGGCGAAGGCATGCACACCATCGACTTTGTTGAATATGAGGTTCATCCCGGTACCATCTTCTTCATCTCTCCAGGGCAGATACACCATTTCGACAAGAAAGAAGGATACAAAGGAATGGCCATAAAGATGTGTACCGACTTTATGCGCGATGAAGAGGGCTCAAACGAGCAGTTTCTCAAGTATAACGTCTTCCACACGTTCGATGCTGCTCCCTATTTCCGCATCGATAAAGCGACCTCAGACATGCTTGCTGTCATTGCACAAGAGATGGACGAAGAGGCGGCCAATTACAGCGGAGAGTTCGGCAACATCGAGATCCTGAAATCACTCCTCCGCATCTTTCTCATCAAGACCTTGCGTTACGGCACAGCCGGCACCCCTATGGATGTCAACCACCTGAAGCCTTCGCACCAGCTGTATATCCGCTTCCGCCAGATGGTCGAGAAGCAGTACAAACAGATGCACACAGTGCAGGATTATGCCGACAAGCTCAATGTAGCGGTGCGCACGCTCAACAAATGCGTCAACGACTGTGCCAACCGTTCGCCTCTCGCCCTCATCAACGAGCGCTCTTTGCTCGAAGCCAAACGCATGGTGCGCTACACCAATATGCTCATCAAGGAGATTGCCATCGATCTGGGTTACGAAGACCCCTCCTATTTTGTCAAGTTCTTCAAGCGCCAGACCGGCTATCTTCCCTCCGACTTCCGTGAGCTTGAAGCCGTTTCTCACTGCAAAGTGAGATAAACTATATAGGTTAAGAAGGTAAGGTGTTAAGAAAGTAAG
>JAUNCV010000192.1 GCA_030526445.1 Bacteroidales bacterium
CTTTAGCTTTCAAACTGTGAAAAGATATTGAAAAAACAGTGTGAAAGCATCTCTATTTGCGAAAACGAAACACGCGTTTTCGAAAAATATTTATATTTGTGCGGTAAAAAACGTTTGATAAACAGCAAAATGCAAACAATAGCAAGAGATAAGGATGCCATGGGCTCCGCAATAGCAGATTTTCAGAAAACCGGAAAGGCCGGAACATTGAGAGTACTCTCATCTATGTTCGATGAAGACCAGATACCGGTTGGCTACCTGTTCAGAACCCTTGGCGAGATGCCTCCGCTCGAACAAAAGGCCATGGCTATGGCCCAGGGCAAGATTCTTGATGTGGGTGCCGGAGCTGGCTGCCATGCATTGGCGCTTCAGGAACAAGGCAAAGAGGTGAAGGCCATTGACATCTCAGAACTGAGTTGCGAAGCCATGCAAGAGCGAGGCGTAAAGCTGGTGCAGTGCATCGACTTCTTCGACCCACGTCTGGCCGAGCGTTTTGACACAATCCTGCTCTTGATGAATGGCACAGGCATTGCCGGCAAGCTCAGTCGCTTGCCCGAATTGCTGAAACGAACCAAGGAACTGCTGAATCCTGGCGGACAGGTGCTGCTTGATTCGAGCGACTTGAAATATCTGTATGAAAACGAGGACGGCACCTTCGACATTAATCCGCTCGATGCCTATTATGGCGAAGTTGACTACCAGATGGTGTATAGAAAAGTGAAGGGCGAACCTTTCGACTGGCTCTATGTTGACCCCAAAACCTTGCAGCTTGTAGCCGAGGCCAACGGCATGAATTGTGAGCTTGTGGCCGAAGGTGAGCACTATGACTATCTGGCCCGACTCTCGGTAAAATGATAAAACACTTTTAGGTCATGACAATGATGAGATCTCTTCTGGCATGCCTGCTACTGATGCTGGGCACCTTGCAGCTGAGCGCACGAACCTCAGGTTTCGGCGTGACTGCAGGTATGAACATTGCAAAACTGAACTGGAAGCACCTTGACCGCCTCGAGCCACAACCCGAAAAGGGCTGGTATCTGGGCATTACCGGCATGGTCAAACTTCCGCTTATGGGCTTCGGCCTCGATGCTTCGGTGCTTTATCAGATGGAGCAGCTTGACAGCGGCTTGGGCGAAATTCCGGCCCAGACCGATATGGCCCACTCATTTACGGTGCCCATCCATGTGCGCTATGATTTTGAAATCATCGGCCTGGAAGAGATCATTGTGCCCTATGCCTTCATCGGTCCCCAGATGGTTTATGCACTGAACGACCTCAAGTTCTCAGATATTATTGAAGAGGGCTCTGATGTCATTGTCAGGAAAGAAAACAGCTGGCGCATTGACATGGGTGTGGGTGTCATATTGCTCGATCATTTGCAGTTACACTACTCGTATGCCGCACCCATGGGCCGAAGCATGCGTTGTTATGACGAAGAGGGAGAATTTTTGGGAAAGTGTAAGGCAAGAACCCACAAACTGAGTCTGACCTACTTTTTCTGAACTTTTGGGAATGAATAAGTAAACTAACTATGAAAATAACCTATTTTATCAATTCACTCATCCTGGTGGTAATGTGCAGTCTGGCAACAGGCTGTGTTAGCACCAAAAAGATGTACTATATGCAAGGCATTGACGATATGCCTGCACAAGAGCTGACCTCTGACTATCAGCTTCACATTCAGCCAGACGATCAGCTGGCCATCAGCATCAACAGCCGTGACCGTGAGCTCATTGCGCCATTCAATAGCTACATGATTATAGGTACGGGTGGCGGACAGTCGAACACAGGTTCCTCAACAGCCGCATCGAGCGCAACCCAGTCGGGTATGGCCTACTTCCAGGTAAATCAAGAGGGCAATATTCATTTCCCTATTCTGGGCGACCTCAAGGTGCAGGGCATGACCAATACAGAGGTGGCAGCTATGCTCGAACAGAAACTTTGCGATGGCAATTATGTGAAAGATCCTTCGGTCAAGGTCAAGATCATGAGTTTTAAGGTGACTGTTTTGGGCGAAGTGAAGAACCCAGGCGTGCAGAATCTCACCAACGAGCGCCTCACCATTCTTGAGGCATTGGGCAAGGCTGGTGACTTGCTGCCAAGCGGTCAGCGCGAGAACATCTTGGTGATGCGTGAGGTGAATGGCAAGCGCGAAAGCTATCGTGTTGACTTGACTCAGGCCGAGGCAGTGGTCAACTCGCCTGCTTACTACCTGCAGCAGAACGATGTGGTTTATGTGACTCCCAATAGTGCAATCAAGGTGAAGGGTTCAGCCACTGGCACCTATCTGGGTCTGTATGGCTCAATTCTGGGTGTGCTGGCAAGCATAGCTTCTCTTATTGTAGTAGTAACCAAATAAACAACTATGGTAAACGAACAACAGTCTCAGAACGTCAATATGAACAATCAGGCTGGCGGAGATCAGCTTGGCATTCGTGACTATATAGATATGTTTGTGGGCAACCTGCATTGGTTTGTCCTCTCGGTTGTGGTGTGTGTGTCGTTGGCTTTGCTCTATTTGCGCAAGACCGAACCAACCTATCAGCGTCAGGCTGTCATGTTGGTGAAAGATGACAAAGCAGGCAGCCGTGGTTCGCAAGAACTGCAGGCCTTGAGCGAGCTGAGTGTCGCTACACTCTCAAATTCGGTCGATAATGAGGTGTATATTCTCCGCTCGTTTATGCTGATGCAGGAGGTGGTGCGCCGTCTGAACCTGAATGTGACCTATAAGGTAAAAGAGGGCTGGATGAAGACAAAGACCCTCTATTATAACGCTCCACTCCAGGTGTGGACCGACACTGACCCTACAGGCGGCATTTCGCTCAAGATGCAGCTACAGGGCGATGAGAAGGTTCGCGTGTGGGATGTGAAGTATAACGGCAAGAAGATGGAGATGGATGAGATGCTGTCATTGGGCGATACCATTCAGACTCCTGTGGGCAACCTTATGGTCAACAAATTGGAGGATTCGCCCTATTCGGACAAGGAAATCATTGTGGGCATTGGCAACATTGAGAGTACAACCAACGGCATGCTGGGCAAACTCACCACAGGCCTCCTTGACAAGAAGAGCACTTTGATTCAGTTGACCTTGAAGGAGGGTAATATTGCTCGTGCCGATGCTGTGCTCAACATGCTCCTGAAGGTGTATAGCGAGAACATCGTAGAAGATAAGAACCGAATTGCAGCTGCCACTGGCGAGTTTATCAACGAGCGAGTAAAGCTGATTGCGGCCGAACTGGGTGATGTTGAGACAAAACTGACCGAGTTCAAACAGCAAAACAAACTTGTGGATATTCGAGCCAACTCATCTCTTTATTTGCAAGAGGGCAGCCGTGCCAAGGACGAGACTGTGAAGCTTGAGGCTCAGCTGACCGTGGCTCAGTATCTGAGAGACTATCTGCAGGATGTTTCGAAGCAGTATGAACTGATTCCAAACATTTCGAACACCGATGCGTCACTTTCGAGCGAGGTAAATGCCTATAACCAGAAGATGATGCAGCGCAACCGTCTTGTGGCCAATTCGGGCGAACAGAATGCGGTGGTGCTCGACCTGAACACCGAGCTGAATGCTTTGCGAAGTTCTATTCAGGGAAGCTTGCAGAG
>JAUNCV010000193.1 GCA_030526445.1 Bacteroidales bacterium
TCGGCCGGTGAGCCCCCACAAGGGCGTGACAAAGGTGTGTCATCCTGAGCTTGTCGAAGGATCCATAACAGTTGGCATTTGCTTAGAGAAGGGCTTAACGCTACAGATCCTTCGACTACGTTGTTACGCTTCGCTCCACGCGAGCAAGCTCGGAGCAGGATGACACTTTTTTATGGGAATGCATGACACCCCTCGTTCGTTGTTCGGAGTATTACACTCCTAACTCCTAACTCCTCACTAATTAACGTCTGGATAAACGCAAAAGAGCGATTGTGATACGTGGTCACAACCGCTCTTTTTATTTTCGCTATATTTTAGCGCTAAATAATTGATTAATACTCTTCTTCGTTGAAAAGCCGAGAAAATTAGTACACGTCGTAATCGGTTATCTCAGGAAGAATGTCGATCAAACGCTTACCATCGATCATGAATTGCTCCAATGCCGCATTGCCATCCTCGAAACGCTGAAACTCGGGCAGGAACGTAGCATCAGTTTCAAACACATAATCATCATTTGTCATCAGATAATACTGCTTCTCCTTATAAACAAAAGTTACACCATATTTCTGAACGGCGAAATTGTAAAAGAACGTCTCTTCGATATCATTCTTATACCCATGATATAAAGAATTCATGTAGGGAGGATACTTCATGTTGTAGGGGTATCCAGAGGAATCTCTTCCAATGTAATCGTGGGCCATAGTACTATGTCCATCGTATAATGGAAATTCTGAAGCATAGTACGTGTCAACTGGTCTTTTAGTAATTTCATAGAGATTCGTATTTGTTCGGGTGCAAAGATACGAATAATAATTGATTAGGCAATCATTTTTACAAAGTTTAGCATAGTACATCTCGTTGAGTATGAAAAAAACTACACGTCAATAAAACATCAATAACTTATGTCAGGTAAAACACTTTTTATCAATCAAGTTATTGGCAATAGCATAAATAGTCAAACCCGCAACTGAGTGGATATTAAGTTTACGGGCGATGTTTCTGCGGTGTGTAATGACCGTATTGACTGAGATAAACAGATGATTGGCGATCTCCTTGTTTGACATGCCTTGTACCAAACAGACCACAATATCTTTTTCACGATCCGAGATGGTTTCGCCACTTTCCACATTTTTAATGATATCAGAAATGCGACTTGAGATACCCTCTGATTCAATCTTCTTTTCCAAGGCACGAATGGCTGGTACGAACAACTGTTCCTCGACATTGCTGTGGTTGCCGAGCCATTCTTCGTTGTTATACAGATTATAGAGCGTGTCAGTCAGTTTATTGTTTGACAGGCCATCGTGAGGCAGGTATTTGATGATTATGCTCTTGATTTCCTGAAGCTTGCTTGTGGTATCGCTGTGGTGCTTGGCGAAAATATCCACATTGTACTTCGGAAGCTGTTCTCCTTTCAGCAACGACTCCACATAGGGGAAGAAATTCTTCTCTTCATATTTCATATGTCGGTGAATATCTCGCGCGTAATCATCATATAGATGCATGATGAGCGTTCCCATACTGTCGTTTGGGGAAATGGTGTTTTGCAGCTTCTCGCGGATAGCAGGCAACTGAAAGTCGAGAAAGTAACGGTGAGAGGCTCGGAGATATCCCAACAATGTCTCAACAGAAATCCGCTCGTCTGTCTCTTTGGGAGCATAGCCATTAATGATGAAGTTCACCACAATGAGGAACGTGTAGCAGTCAACATGCTGTTCGATGCAGACTTCCTCGACCGTCTTGTCACCGAACCCCAGACGAATGCCGAAAGCTCCTAATCCCTGCAGCATGCTGTAATTGTCGCTGATCAGATCTATCATCTTGTCGTCAGACTCATAAAGATTCAACCTTTTCATCTCAAAAAAATTTAATTTTCGGGTGCAAAGGTATACTGTTTTTGCCAAACTCACAATCCTTACTATTGGGTATTTTAAGTTTTGTGGCAATAAGACATCATCACAATCGGGTACGGTTAATAATAAAAATTGAGTATCAGTGCCTTGAAACTGAAAGAAAAACACCTTTTTTGCGTATTGCAACGATAAAAAAAGACCACTATCTTTGCGCCGCAAAAACAATAAATAAAACAAAAAAATGCAGAAAAGCCAAATTGTCTGGGCCGATTTAGCTGTCAAGGCCCAATATTCAGCGTTTGTACCAGCTTTTGAAGAACAATCTGTAGGAGAATATCATGTTATGATGCATATAGAATCTCGCGACGATTCTTTTACAGAACAAATGAACCGACTGCTCGTAGCAGAACGTAGATTGCTGGAGTCACAACCCTTTGATGGGGCTTCAATTGTTATTAAACGATTTATTTTAAGTGATGTAGCCAATCAGAAACCTGTCATCCAAAAATTATTATCCGAATCATCTGATTGTGGTTGTCATGCTGCAGTTTCTATGATTCAGCAAGCTCCTCTTGATGGTTCAAAAATGGTTGTTTGGTTATATTTGGTCAAGGGTGCCGACGTAAACCTACAGAAAAATGTTACAAAGGTCTGTCATAATGGCTATCATCATCTTTTCCAATGGGGACTCGTAGAGCTAATGGGCGATAGTTACCATCAAACCCAAAAGCTTCTGGAACGCTATGAGTCAACTTTAGAGAGTCACGGTGCTACCATTGAAGCCAATTGTATTCGTACCTGGTTCTATGTGCGAGATGTAGATACCCAATATGCAGGGTTAGTGAAGGCTCGAAAAGAAAATTTTGAGACACATGGATTGACAGAAAAGACTCACTATATTGCATCGACAGGTATTGGTGGTATCCCGGCAGAACAACAGGCTATCGTGCAATTGGGTTCCTACGCGCTAATTGGATTTGAACCTAGACAACGAAAATTCTTATATGGAACATCTCATATGAATCCGACCTATGAGTATGGGGTTACTTTTGAACGCGGAACAGTGGTTGAATATGGAGACCGATCGCATCTTTACATCTCTGGCACAGCTTCTATTAATAATAAAGGTGAAGTAATGTATGAGGGAGACATCAAGCGTCAAACCGAACGAATGATAGAGAACGTAGAGGTGCTTTTGGCTGAAGGGTACGCCAGTTTCAATGATGTTGCGCAAATGATAGTCTATCTACGAGATATGGCTGATTACAAGGTTGTAAAAGATATTGTTGATCGTAAATGCCCTGCTATTCCAAAGGTTTTTACTCTTGCACCTGTATGCCGCCCCACCTGGCTGATTGAGATGGAGTGTATAGCCATAACTCCTCGTAAAAATGAAAAATATCGTAATTTCTGATTGTGGTTTTGTTGTTCTTCTTGGTAAAAATTGAGGTTTGATGCATAAAAAGCAGATACCTACGATGGAGTATATAGAAGGACAGGATGTAACACCTCTCATCAAATGAAGGTATATTTTTTCATCATTATTAAGTAGTATTGTTTTCTTGCAAGTCGCAAAACACACATTTTTGCGTATTGCGGACCTGTAAATAAACCCCTATCTTTGCACCCGAAAAAATCAAAAAAACAGGAAATTATGTCATTAGAGCAACTCAACAACGTTCGTCAGGCTCTCGATATGAAGGTGCT
>JAUNCV010000194.1 GCA_030526445.1 Bacteroidales bacterium
AAACTACCGACGAAACCGGCAAGATAACACACTACAATGTGATGTATCTTGACGATGTGGTGCGATGCGCTTTGCCTTTTATGTTCCCCGGAACAGATTTCAACCACTTTGAGGCTTGGTCGTTCAAGATGACTAAAGATGCAGAAATGGAGCTCGAAACCGACATCAGAGGCGGTATGCTGCAGAAAATTGCTAAGGGCGTAAAGAGTCGCAAAAACGGACTTCCAGTCCGCATCATCTACGACAAGCAGATGCCGCGCGATGTGCTGAAACGCCTCATGGACCGCATGTGCCTCTCGGCAGTCGACACCATGATGCCATCGGGTCGTTACCAGAATCACAAAGACCTGATGAAGTTCCCCAAAATAGCATTGACCGCTACTGATGCCCAGCCACTTGAATATGAGAAGTGGCCACAAATCACCCCCGATTGGGCGCAGGAAATCAGTCTCATTCAGGCCATTCGCCAGCGCGATCGTTTCCTGCATGTGCCTTACCATAGCTTTGACACCTACATTCAGCTCTTGCGCGAAGCAGCCATCAATCCTGAGGTGAAGGGCATCAAGACCACCCTCTATCGTTTGGCCAAAGATTCGAAGGTCATCAGCGCACTCATTGCTGCTGCGCGCAATGGCAAGAAGGTAACAGTGGTGATAGAATTGCTGGCACGTTTTGACGAGGCTTCGAACATTGACTGGAGTAAGAAGATGGCCGATGCTGGCATCAATGTTATCACGGGTGTTGAGGGACTCAAAATTCACTCGAAGGTGACGCACATTTCGGCCCGATATGGTGACGTGGCGGTCATCTCGACAGGCAACTTCCATGAGGGTAACGCCAAGGCTTATACTGACTTTATGCAGTTTACAGCCTGTCGTCCTATTGTGAGCGATGTGGAGCGCGTCTTCGACTTCATTGAGAAACCCTATCTGCCCGTTCGTTTCAAAGAGCTCATTGTTTCGCCCAACAATATGCGCACCAAGCTGGCGGCTCTCATCAATCAGGAAATCAAAAACCATCAGCGTGGTTTGCCAGCACAGATTCTCTGCAAGCTCAACCACATCACAGACGAGGGCATCGTAAAACGTCTCTATGAGGCGGCTGCAGCGGGCGTGAAGGTCAATCTGCTGGTTCGTGGCAACTGCTCGCTCGTTTCTGATCTGCCTCAGCTGGCGGGCAACATGCGAGTCAATGCTATCATTGACCGCTATCTTGAGCATTCGCGCATCCTCATCTTTGCCAATGGCACAGACCTCGATCATCCTGAAATCATTGAAGAAGATGGCAGCCACAACGACTATCTCGTCTATGTGGGTTCGGCCGACTGGATGCCTCGAAACCTCGACCATCGCATTGAGGTTTATGCTCCAGTCTTCGACAAAGAGATAAAGCGAGAAGCTAAAATGGTGGTCGATTACGGCATGCGCAATGAGCGCAATGTGTTCCGCTCGCAAGAGGAGTTGTATAAATATTATGCAAAGAAATAAGAATATAAGTATATGAAAACGAAGAAAAAAGATTTCAATCCAGACTGCTTCAATCTGGCAGCCATTGATATAGGTTCAAATGCAGCACGCTTGCTCATCAAGAGCGTGACGCGTCAAGACGATGGCACGCTCCTGTTTCAGAAACAGCAGTTTGTGCGCGTGCCTCTGCGCTTGGGCATGGATGTTTTTCACGACGGAAAGATCAGTGACGAGCGTGCCGAGCAGTTCATTCGCATGATCAAGGCATTTCGCCAACTCATGATTATCTATAAGGTGGTGGCCTATCGTGCCTGTGCTACTTCGGCTTTGCGCGATGCCGAAAATGGCGAGAAAATCATCAAACACATACAGAAAGAGGTGGGTGTGAAAATTGAAATCATCTCGGGCGATGAGGAGGCTGAGACCATCTACAATACGCACATCGAGAAACTGCTGCTCATGTCGGCCAGCAATACTGAAGAGAAGAAATCTTATCTTTATGTCGATGTAGGTGGCGGATCCACCGAGGTGAGCTTTATCTCTGAGGGTCAGCTCAAGGCCAGCCACAGCTTCAACATTGGCACACTGCGCATGCTGAGTGGTTTGGTGAGTCTTGAAAACCTCAATGCCATGTGCGACGAAATTGTGGCTCTTATGCAGGAACACAATGAGTGCGCTATCATTGGTTCGGGCGGTAACATCAACAAACTCTTCCGCCTTGTGCCCAAAAAGCAGAAACTCAAAGACCGCATCACACTTCCGCAGCTTGAGAAGCTCTATGGTCAGTTGGCCTCAATTACGGTCGAAGAGCGCATGCGTGAATTCGATCTTCGTGCAGATCGTGCCGATGTCATTGTGCCGGCAGCTCAGATTTTTATCAACATTGCCAAGGCCATTGGTGCTACTGATATCATTGTGCCTACCATAGGTTTGGCCGATGGCATTATCAACAATCTGGCACAGGCACAAACCGAAGATCTGTCATAACTTTATTTTGTTCTGCCAAAACTTTATAATAAAAATGAAAGCTCCGTGGTCATTATGATCACGGAGCTTTTGTTTGCTCTATTTATAAGATAGGAGAGCTTTTTAGTAGGCCACTTTCCGTCACGACTATAGGCAAGCATCTCGGGCATCTGGTCTTCGGCACTGATGATGACAAAGCCTTGGCCTGAAGCTCCGTTAAACACATAGTAGGCAGTAGAGTCGGAAACAGACTCCTCGCCTCTGGAGTGGCTTCGCTCAATGTTCATGAACTTCATGGCGCGCTGAGCGGCTGCGCTCTTGCTGACACGGGCGGCAGAGGCGTCGATGCACGCACTGGCAAGAAGCGAAGCGCATAGAATAAATCTTAATCTGTAGGATTGCATATAGGTCATTTTTTTGAGATTTTATACTTCTCGAGTTCTGCATTAAGTTGTGCTATGGCCCAGGTGACGATAGAGACATCGTCGATGAGGCCCAAGGGCAACACGTCGGGAATAATATCGAGGGGCGAAACCACATAGAGAATGGCAGCCACGGCAAGGGTCAAAGCGCTCTTCGAGTAGTCATGATATTCACCTTTGACAATGGCGCTGATATAGCTGCCCATGAGGTGAAGATCTTCTTTTACTTTGGCAAGACCGCCTTTCTTCAGATAGCCAGTAAGTTTGCCCAAGAGGAGCAAGAGTTTTGACTTGTTGCTCAAGAGACTGTTTGACTTATTCAGCCACTTTCCGTTCTGGAATTGCTTTACAAAGATATTGCTCATCGAATATTATTTAATTAGAGTGCAACAAAGATAGAGTTTTGTCTGAAAAAATGTTGGATATTGCGGCAAAAAAATGTAAAAAATCATCAGAAAACAGCATTTCATGCATAAAATGTGGTGTTTTTTAACAAGAATGGTTATCTTTGCACTAATAAAACAGAACTCATTGAAAAGAAAAAAGATATGAAGAAGTATTTCGTTTTGCTGGCTTCGGCCATTATGGCGCTCACCAGCTGCTCTGGTAATAAAAATAAAGAGGCTCAGGTCGATGAAAGTTCGAAAACACTGGTGCTCT
>JAUNCV010000195.1 GCA_030526445.1 Bacteroidales bacterium
GAAAAGTGTAGGAATATGGATAAAGTTTGTAAATTTCGGAAGAAATAATGCAAATTTCGGCAAAAAATGATGTTATATATAAAATAATGTGTACATTTGTGCCGAAGAATATTATCATAACAGCGCAACACTCAATAAACTCAAATATCCATGCGAACCTTTGTTCTATACATGGTGATGCTCATCTTTGCAGTGTTCGAAGTCCAAGGTAAGAATCCTCGTATTTCGGATGAAAATGAGCAACTTCTGCAACAGCTTGATCAGGCTATTGCACGAAAAGCCAGCTACCAACGAGACCGAAAATTACGAGCCGATAGCCTATGCAAGGCTGCTTATGAGAAAGAGGAATATGACCGTATTTGGACTCTTCAGTCTAGTTACGAAATATATAATCGCTTTCTTACGGACTCTGTTTTCTCTACCCTTGAACGTATCAAGGCATGTCCCGAATATGAGGGAGACTCGTTATTGCAGGTTTGGGTAAGCCTTTGCGAGGCTCGTAACTATGGTGTGATGGGTTTCTACAATACTTCGTTGGGTATAATAGAGAAGTGTAATCCATGTTGCTGGGACCGAAACTTAAAACTTCACTACTACAATACGCATCATGCCGTGTTGGGATGGATGGCGGAATTTGACGCAAAGGCATCGCCCGAAATGGCTAAGCAGTTGCTCGAGAAAGCTGAGGTATATAGAGACAGCATTCTGGATTTGGAACCGAATCCCATAAGTAGGTCGCTTGTTAGAGCAAATCGTTTATGTGACATGGGGCAGTATCAGGCGAGCGTTGATACTCTTCGTGCCATAGAAAAGATATGTGATTCGTGGGCAGATATTTACATTTATGCCAGCCTCTCGCAAGCTTATGACAAGATGAACGATAATGAACAAGCGCTTCATTACCTTGCCTTGACTTCGATTAATGATATTAAGAGCGGTGTTGCTGAATATATGGCGTTGCCTATTTTGGCTGAGCGTATGCACGATATGGGAGAGGATGAACGAGCTTATAATTATTTGGTTTGTTCTCTTGAAGATGCAAACTTGTGCCACTGTACACTTCGAGCCATTGAGGCAACGTATATGTTCCTTATCATTGATCAAGCACGAAGCAAAGCTATCGAGCAGCATCAACTCCATAAGCGTTTGTTGTTGATCGGAGCATTTCTCATTTTGTTGATTGTAGTCACGGGCTTGGCTTTTCATTACTATAGTCGTCATCGTCGTATGCTAGATCGTGTCCTTGAGGAGAAGAAACATGTGGAGGAGGTCATTTTTATGGCGGAACACGATGAATTAACTTCCCTTTTGAATCGTAGAGGAGGTCGTCGTCGCCTACGATATCATGTTGAAGCTTTGCGTCCTGGTTATCTGTGTGTTCTTGACGTAGATCTTTTCAAACAGGTAAATGATACTTATGGGCATGAAGTGGGAGATAAGGTGCTGCAGCGTGTGGCTGAATGTTTGGCAGCTTTGCCAGATCAAATAGCGATACGTCTCGGAGGAGATGAGTTCTTAACTTACTGCATAGCTCCAATTTCAACGGAAGAGTATCGTTTGCGAATGGAGAATTTTTTTGATGATATACGTGCTATCCGCATTCCTGTCATGGGTGATAAAGAGATATCCGTCAGCTTAGGTGCAGTTTATTATGATGGACAGCAAGCCACTACGGTCGATGCTCTTTTCCATGTAGCAGACATGAGACTGTACAAGAGTAAGCAGACAAAGGGTTGCTGCCTCACGATGGAAGATTGAGGAGTAAATCTGTAAAAAATAAAAAAAGCGGGCAGTAGAAACTACTGCCCGCTCTCGTTATATATATGTTAGGTAAGGGTAAATTTTCAAAAGAAAAATTTGTTAGGTGAGGTAAAAACTATATTATTTATTCGCCTTCGAACCATTCCTTGGTGATGGCTACTCGTTCTGCAGACCACTTCTTGTCACGGTCAAATGCGAGAATCATAGGAGCTGGGTCGCCGATGGTTGGGAATGTAATCTCAACAGGCTTGCTGCCAATCTCAGGGTTGAAGATATAAACCTTGATATTGTGAGACTCTGGAAGCCAAGGATTACCTTCGAGAACATAGCGATCGTTGTAATCCTGACCAAGAACACCTTCATGGCGTGCAATAGGAGTCTTATTGCCGACTTGAACAGAGAACTCGAGAGTACCGCCGAGATGCTTGAGTGTGAGGAACTGGTCTCGCTTGGTCTCAATAATCTCATCGTTGATTGTCTCTTCCACTCTAATCGTATCACCATATCCATTCAAGTGATATTTTCGAATAGTCTCAACGAAGTGAACATCTGTAGTACTATCTGTGATATTGAATACGATATCATTAAAGTCGAAATCGTCCGTATTTCCAAGGTCTTCAACCATGTAGCGTTTGGTTACTGTCGATGGAATTTTGCAAGTATATGTAGTTGTATCAAAAACAATAATTTCTGGAGGATTTGGACGGCCCTTAATGCCAAGAATGAAGTCATTAAAGTCTGCATCACCTTTAATGGTTTTTGCATCTTCGAACATAGCAACCAAATCAAGGTTGTCAGGCTTCTGTATGCCTCGCATCTTATCCCAGGTCAGCCACAAAGAGCCGTGAGAAAGGAATCCACCTTTCCAAGGAACTTGTGGGTTATAAATTGAGGTGATAATATCGCCTGTGTGAGCAAAATCTCCTTCTTTTACACCGTAGCCCTTAGCAGGATTGGTGATGACGAGTTTGAAAAGAAGAGGGGTGCCCTCAGGGAGGTCAATATGCCAACCTTTAGGAGAAATCTCGTTAGTGTCGCCAATGCGGAATTCGGTATCTTCACCCATTTGTGCCATGATATCTGAATAGGAACCAATAAATTCTTCATTAATATAGAGATCCCACTCCATACAATAGCCATGCCAAATAGGATAGATGTCAAATGGACCTTGAGATAAGTACTCGTGTGCATAACCCATAGCACTATTGTTTTTACCTTCTGGCAGAACTTTGCTGATTGCTTTTCGGAATTCCTCCGAGAAGGTTTCCTGTTTGCCCTCGCTAACCACTGCACGACTCTCACCCGAGCGTGAAGCTGAAGATACCACTGCACGGCTCTTTGCGTCAGGTGCTGCCTGAGAACCATACTTACGACCTTGAGTACTGAGGTCCCAGTTCTGGGTCGACTTTACATTGCCAAACTTTGCAGCAAAGTTTTTGGCATATTCAGCTTTGATTGCTGACTCATTTTTGCTAGTGCCGATGGTGTTTTCATTTGCAACGTCGTCACTGTTGGTGCAAGAAACTAACATCAAAGATGCTAGTGCACCGATAAAGAAATAATTCTTTTTCATAGTGTTTTTTGTTAGGATTAATGTGTTGCCACATATTAAAACTCTTAGTACTTTATTAATAACGCATGTCTGTTTGTTTGTCCGATTTACAGATTTGTTAGGGATTAATAAACTGACGCTGCAAAAGTACGAGGTTCTTTCAACGCTCACAATG
>JAUNCV010000196.1 GCA_030526445.1 Bacteroidales bacterium
ATCATAAGCCACACTGGCAGGGTCCGAACCCATCTGCTGTTTTACCACTGGCACTCCGGCACGGTCACCCCAGATCTGAAGCTGGTCGATGGCGGCTGCACGGAAAGTGTCGGCCGCAGCAAGCACAACCTTATTGCCAGCCATGCGGAACTGATAAGCCAGCTTGCCGATAGTAGTGGTTTTACCCACACCATTGACACCCACAACGAGGATGACATACGGACGCTTTACTCCATCGCGCACAGTGAAACCATCAAGTTCCTCTCGCTGGTTTTCGACCAAAAGAGCCGTAATCTCTTCTCGCAGAATGCGGTTAAGCTCTCCTGTGCCAACATATTTATCACGAGCCACACGAGCCTCAATTCGCTCAATGATGCGAAGGGTGGTCTCTACACCCACATCACTGGTCACGAGCACCTCTTCAAGGTTGTCAAGCACATCGTCATCAACCTTGTCTCGGCCTGCTACGGCACGTGCTATCTTCTCGAAGAAACCTGTCTTGGTTTTCTCGAGTCCCTGATCGTATGTCTCTTTATTTTCTTTCTTGAAGAATTTATCAAAAAATCCCATTACAATATATCTATTATTTTTTTCGCCGCAAAGATAGCGAGAAAAATTATAAATCGCAAGTTTTCAGCACATAAATTAACCCGAAGGGTTAGCAAAAGCCCTTATGAGCCCACTTCATGCTGTTCCATCGTGCTATAAAGATAGCACCTCTGATGTCTTCGTCGAGCACAAAAGCAAACCACATGCCAATAAGACCCCAGCCAAAATAGATGCCGAAGAGCCAACCCAGGAAGACACCTAAGCCCCATTGGGCAATAACTCCCAGATAGAAGGGGAACATTACATCGCCTGTGGCACGAAGGGCATTGGTGGCATAAATATTGATACTTTTACCGGCCTCAAGCAGCAAGTCAATCCAGAGAACAATGCAACCCAGACGAATAATCTCTTCATTGTCTGTAAGGGCATTCATAATCCACGGGCCACACAATGCACACACAAACGAGAATACCACACTCACCATCGCAGCCCATCGCCACACATAGCGGCCTGTTACAAAAGCTGCTCTATAGCGTTGCTGTCCCACCAGATGGCCTATGACAATGCTACCACCATTGGCCATACAGATAGCAAACATATAAACAAACATCACCACATTGACCACATAGGTTCGGGTGGCAAGCGCTTCGTTACTGATATAGTTAATAAAGTAAAGAAGTGTGAGCTGCTGAAGATTGTAGGAAATATTCTCTCCGGCCGAAGGCAAACCAATCTTGAGCAGATTGCGCAACTCTTTGAAGGGGAAAGGGCGGAACAAACGCATTGGGAACGACGAAATATGCTTGCGCTGCATGATAATCAAGATAACAAGCATAGCTACTACACGCGAGATACTGGTCGAAATACCCGCACCCATCACGCCCAGTGACGGACATCCGAAATGACCAAAGATCAACGTATAGTTACCCAGAATATTGAGCAAATTGGTGATAGCAATCACCAGCATCGGATAGACAACCTTATTCTCGGCGCGAAGCGATGCCGATACGGTGTTTGTAATAGCCTGCGTAAAAACAAAGCCACCCACTATCTGCAGGTACACAAGGCCATATTGCATCAGCTCATCGCGCATGCCCATGAAACTTAATATAGGATGAGCCGCAACATAAAGCAGTCCGCTCATGCCCAGACCCAGCACAAGATTGAGCAATAGGCTCACACCTGTCACCTGAATCATACGAGTGCGTCGTCCGGCACCCAGATACTGCGAACAGAGCACCGACGTGCCGATACTGATGATGGTAAACAGAAGGAGTACGAGCGAAAGAATCTGATTGACCATTCCCACTGCAGCAACTGCATTGTCACTGTATTGGCCAAGCATAATGGTATCGGTCAAGCCCAGCATCATCACGAGCAAGGTCTCGACCATCAAGGGAACCACCAACTTGCGCAGTTCCAGCTTGAGAGAGTTTTTTGTCATAATAAGATGGTGAAAAAAAAAGCAGCGAACCGATTTTCACGGTTCACTGCATATATTTTGCGAGAGCTTCCTTAACCTTCTCGTTTGGAACCATCTCCTCAACGAAGCAGTAAGCACCAGTCTTTGGAGACTTTACCATGCGGATAACCTTAGAGTAAGTACGGCCATCACCAGTCTTAAGGGTAGCAACTACTTTCTTTGCCATAGTTGTAAATGTTTTTAGTTGTTAGACAATCAGCGATGAGCTGTTATTACTTGATCTCCTTGTGGATAGTGTAACGCTTGAGGAATGGGTTGTACTTCTTCAACTCAAGACGCTCAGTGGTGTTCTTGCGGTTCTTGGTGGTGATGTAACGAGACATACCTGGAACGCCGCTTGCCTTCTGCTCGGTGCACTCGAGGATAACCTGTACACGGTTGCCCTTAACTTTCTTTGCCATTTCTTATTCTTGAGTTAAATTATTCAACAACATAGCCTGCATCCTTGAGGGCTGCAGAAATACCCTTCTTGTTAATAGTACGCACAGCAGCTGCAGAGACCTTGAGATATACAAAGTCATCGAGCTCTGGAACATAGAACTTCTTCACCTGCAGGTTCACGTTGAACAAGCGCTTGGTGCGGCGCTTTGAGTGTGAAACGTTATTTCCACTACCTGCCTTCTTACCAGTGAGCTGACAAATCTTAGACATAGTTGTAAGTTGTTGTTTTTTGTTGATTTGTTAATTTGTAAATAAAACAGATTAACATAAGACCAAAAAACCGGACTTAATGGAAACCCCTGACAGAAGGGCGGGAATATCCGATTTAAAGGGTTAATTGTTAAATAGTTTTTAATCGCGTTAGGAGAGCTGGTTTGAAATTGATTCCGCCGGGCGCATCACTTCCCAAAAGAGCCTTTTTCGATGCCATTACCCTCAAAACAGGGTGCAAAATAAGTGGATTTAAACCAATTAACCAAATTATTCTGCGGCAATTTACTCTGCTTCAGCAATTAATTGATTTAAAAGGCGCAAAGCGGCATCTGCAGCTTGCAAAATGACAGCCTCTCTGTCGCCTTCAAAGTGGAAAGTCGCTGATTTAAAGCACCCTTTCACAACTGCTGCTATGCACACCGTACCCTGTGGCTGTCCGTCGCTACTGCCAGGACCAGCCACACCGGTAGTGGCAACGCCGCAATCGGCACCACACACGCGGGCTGCGCCCTCAGCCATCTGGCGGGCAGTGTCTTCGCTCACGATGCCTTCACGCAACTGCACTCCCAGCACCTGCTCTTTGACCGATACGGCATAACTCACCACACCGCCTTTGAAGTAGGTCGAACTGCCAGCTACAGCAGTAACCATCGAGGCGATAGTGCCGCCGGTGCAACTCTCGGCGGTGGCCATGGTCATATTTTTATCGAGAAGGGTCTGGCCAATAGCCAAACCCATCTCATTATTATTTAAAAAGCGCATATTTTATTTCTGATCTTTGATG
>JAUNCV010000197.1 GCA_030526445.1 Bacteroidales bacterium
AGCCTACCGAAGGCATTCAGCCAAGCATTACTTTCGAGATTGCTGATGTGATTCGCCACCTGGTAGAGGAGAAGGGTCTGAGCGTGCTGCTCGTTGAGCAGAAACTTGACTTTGCACGCCGCTTGTCGGACCACTATTTTATTATGGACCGCGGACGTGTGGTGGAGAGTGGCGACAAAGATAATATCGACTATCAAAAACTTAAGTCGTATCTATCTGTGTGATATATGTTTGTATAAATACTAAAAAATAAATCAATGAGAATAGCACCAAGAGATATAGAGAAGCTTTGGCTTCACACAGCATGCGTTGTGGCTCAGAAACGATATGCACGTGGTCTCAAATTGAATTATCCTGAGGCAATGGCCCTGCTTTCGGGCCAGTTACTTGAACTGATACGCGACGGACATTCGCTGCAGGAGCTCAATGAGTTGGGCCGCAGCATTCTGGGCACTGATGATGTGCTGCCAGGTGTGGCCGAAATGATTGAAGAGGTGCAGGTGGAGGGAACGCTCGTGGATGGCACCAAGCTGGTATCGATTCATTTCCCCATTTGCAAATCGGGACTGGGTCCCGACTTGGCTCTTTACGGTTCAGGCCTTGTGCGCAACGATTTGAACATCGCCACAGATAATGTGATGGGTTGTGTGCCTGGCACTGTTGAGGTGGGCGAGGAGCCTGTTGAGATCAATATTCACAGAGAGACGCTCACCCTTGAGGTGACCAATACAGGTTCGCGCCCAGTGCAGGTGGGAAGCCATTGCAACTTTGTGGAGACCAACCGCGCGCTTCAGTTCGACCGTGTGAAGACTATCGGCTACCGCCTGAACATTGCAGCCGGAACTGCGGTGCGCTGGGAACCAGGCGAAACCAAGACCGTTGAACTTGTTGAGATTGCAGGACAGCATAAGATATATGGTGGCAATAGAATCGTAGAGGGCAAATATGCCGGACGCACCGAAGACATTGCAGATCGTATCAAAGACTTCTTAAAATAATCATTATCATGGCAAAAATTGATAGAAAACAGTATGCCGCAATGTATGGCATTACGGTTGGAGATATGGTCAGCCTTGGCGATACAGGACTCAAGGTTAAGGTAGAGAAAGATTATACCACTTATGGCGAGGAGTGTGTCTTTGGCGGAGGCAAAGTGCTGCGCGATGGTATGGGACAAGCCAGTGGCTTTTCCGACAATGAGGTGCTTGACCTGGTGATTACCAATGCACTTGTCATTGACTATAAAGGTATCTATAAGGCAGATATTGGCATTAAGGATGGTGTGATCCGCGGTGTAGGAAAGGCTGGTAATCCACATATTCAGCCCAATGTAACACCAGGCATGATTATTGGAACAAACACCGAAGCCATTTCGGGCGAAGGCCTTATTGTGACTGCGGGCGGTATTGATACCCATGTGCACTACATCAGCCCACAGCAGGTGGAGGAGGCTCTTTCGGCAGGTCTCACTACCTTTATTGGTGGCGGAACTGGCCCTGCTACAGGTACTTATGCCACCACTTGTACTGTAGGTCCATTCTATCTCAAGAAAATGATGGAGGCTACGGATCAGATTCCTGTGAACTATGGTTTCCTGGGCAAGGGCAACAGTTCGGACCCTGCAGCTATTGAGAGCCAGATCAAAGCGGGTGCCTGTGGTCTGAAACTGCATGAGGATTGGGGCTCAACCCCTGCTGCCATTGATACCTGTCTCTCGGTGGCTGACGAATATGATGTGCAGGTGTGCATCCATACCGATTCAATTAATGAGTGTGGATATGTAGAGGATACCTTCCGTGCCTTCAAGGGCCGCGCTATTCATACCTATCATACGGAGGGTGCAGGTGGCGGTCATGCGCCAGACATCATCACAGCATGTTCGCAGCCCAACATTCTGCCCTCTTCTACCACACCAACCAACCCCTACAGCCAGAATACCTTCGACGAACATCTTGACATGCTCATCGTGTGCCACCATTTGGACAAGAATAACCCTGAGGATGTGGCATTTGCCAAGAGCCGTATTCGCCAGGGAACAATTGGTGCAGAGGATGTTCTCCACGATATGGGTGCTATTTCGATGTTTACCAGCGATTCGCAGGCTATGGGCCGAATCGGTGAGGTCATTCTTCGAACCTGGCAGATTGCAAGTCGTATGAAAGAAGTGCGTGGTGTGCTTCCTGAGGATGAAGGCACAGGTGCAGACAACTTCCGTGTGCGCCGATATGTGGCCAAATATACCATCAACCCTGCCATTGCCCATGGCCTTTCGCATGTGGTAGGCAGCATTGAGAAGGGAAAGATGGCTGACCTGGTGCTCTGGAAGCCGTCGTTCTTCGGTGTGCGTCCGGAGACCATCATCAAGGGTGGTTTTATCGCTTACAACCAGATGGGCGATGCCAATGCTTCGATCCCAACCCCTGAACCCTACATCCCACGTCCGATGTTTGGTGCTTTGGGCAAGGCTCCTGGCGCTACTTCGTGTGTCTTTGTAAGTGAGGCTTCGCTGCCAACCGTGGCAGGTTATGGCCTGGAAAAGAAGGCTGTAGCTGTGCATGGATGCCGCATGGTGACTAAGGCAGATCTGAAACTGAATAATACGCTGCCAGATGTTTCGGTTGATCCGAATACTTTCCAGGTTTGTATCGATGGTAAACCATTGCATTGCGAGCCTGCCCAGAAACTTCCTTTGGCTCAGCTGTATAATCTATTTTAATTGAATTTTTTTTTACTTATAGTTGAACTTTTATAACCAAAGTCAGAAAATCGTTACCAAATTCTCTAAAACAATTTTTCTGACACGCTGTGCCTGGTGTGAACCCCGCACAGCGTTTTTTTATTAGTTGGTTTAGTATGGTAGTATAAAAAAGGATAAATACCAGTATTATTGGTATTTACCCCTTTAATAATATTATTCAAAAAGTCTATTACTATTATTTGTTTATTGCAAGACCTTCTGACAAGTATAGCTTATCGATATTCTTAGTTTTGAGCGTATTGTTGAACACAATAAGATACTTGTGGTACTGCTTCTCATCGAGAACCTTGTGGGCGGCAGACAAGTTGTAGGTAATAGCTTTCCCCAAAATAGAAAGTCTTTTTTCTTCCTTGCTTCTGCCAACCTTACGTAAATCGTAGTCAAAGCGTTCGATGATGTATTCCATCATAATTGCCTGATTCTCGTCGAGCTTGAGATAGCTATCTACCGCTCTATTGTTTACCTTAAAAGAATAGTCGATATACGAAGTATCATCATTTATACTATTCTTTTTGCTCAGTTTCTGAGCCATTGAGGCATTGCATATTGCCAATGCCATAACTGCAATAACAAACATCTTTTTCATAACACAAAATTTTAATACCTTAAAATAACACTAATTAATAAATCACTCACTGGTTTGAATCCGGA
>JAUNCV010000011.1 GCA_030526445.1 Bacteroidales bacterium
CAATCAAAGACACTGCATAAGTATGATTATCACTTCCCTCGATATATCCAGCATAAGCTACAACAGACTTTGTAGTACCCGTTTTCAAACTTGCTTTTCCCTCTAAACGAGTACCTTTCAGAAATCTTTGCACAGTTCCAGACACACCAGCCACAGGCAAAGAATTTCTAAAATCAGCATCATCACGCATTTCTCTGAGCAAGTCAATCATAAAATGAGCTGTCAATCGATCGGCAGGAGCCAAACCGCAACCATCATACATGGTCAATGCTTCCGTATCAATACCAATCGAACTCCAGTAGGCACAAATGCTGTCTATTCCATCAGCAATGCTGGTTGAACCTCCAATCCAATAAGCCAGCAATTCTGCATTTTCGTTCAGGCTCATCTCATTCGTCTTTTTTACAAAGTCACGAAGAGGCATCCCAACATCTGGCATAACTGTCAATGGCCGGATATAAGTTTCTCCAATATCCTCAATCAACCAATCTCCATTATAGCCCAACAATTCCGGCAAAGGAACAGCTGTACTATCAATACAATTTAGGTTTCTCGGAATCTTCTCATCACCACCAAACTTACGAAGTGCAGTAGCAGTAGTAACAAGCTTTAAGAGAGATGCCGGCTGCACAGCCCTTTGTTCGTCAAGAGCATACAGCACACTGTCATTATCCAAATCCACAACTTCTAACGCCACTGTTGCATGACGTAGGCCTTGCACTTGCATTTGTGCTCGAAAGCCATATGGAAAATCAAACAATTGTGCATTGCAAACGGCTGGAACCGCAAGCAATGCACATATAATCATAGCTTTTATTAAATTCAAAGACTTCATTTATTTCTATGAATGCGAATAAGTTGAAGACTATCTACCAAAGCTGGGGTCAAAGATGAAGACTCTTCATCCTTAAGCAAATTAAGAGTTAAAACAATGCCTCTTATTGCCGAATTGCTTTCTGGAACAACGGTAAGAACAACCAAACTATCATCTGATATAGGTCCTACAGAAGCTCCTGCCAAAAATTCATTTTTACTGAAAGTTTTGTTTTCAGCAAGAAGCGCCAAAGACGCAATAATTGACTGATTACCCTTTTGTTTATAGGTATGGAACTTCCATCTGAGCGTATCTCCAGGATAGAAACAAGTATCTGCCGATGCAGTCCATCTAAGAGAATGAGACAGGCGACTTTCGTCCATAACATACGAAGTCTTTAATGCCCATATATCAACCTCATTTCCTGAGATACTTGATATAACAGACCCCTGATTTTCTGCAAGATAACGCCACGATTCGGCTCGTCTTTCCAACTCTTCATCGACTTGATTATAAATACGAATCAATTTCTTCAGATGCTGAGAATACCAAACCAAAGAAGTATCATAATCGGCTCTTGTCACTCCGTGATCGAGCAATACGGCAGCCATAACCTCCTGACCATAGTTCTTATGTTCGGTCATCTGCCTTCCTTGCACATCCAGCAACCCTTCGGACATATGTACATCAACGAGAAGTTCAGTCATTGTCTCCTCGTCAATAACATAATCCGGACGGCTATTGCATGCTATACAAAAAACAGCGGCCAGAACAAAAAACAAGAAACTCTTTCTCATTTGGCAGACTTACCCTCGTTACGCGTAGATATATAGTAGATGATAAACAAGAATGCTACACCTACAGATATAGCCGCATCGGCGAAATTAAACACTGGCTTAAAGAACATGAATGGCTCATTGCTGCAAGGCATCCATGAAGGCCAGTAAAATCTTATACCCCAATCCATCAACTGGCCAGAATGAGGCATCCAATCAGGCCAATCAAAACGAATGAGAGGAAAGTAAAACATGTCAACAACCTTGCCTTGGAGCCACTCACCATAAGGCATCAGACCTTTCTCGGCATCAGCCCATTGTGCCACCTTCCCAAAGCCTGCTGTAAACCATCGGCCATAGAAAATACAATCTATGATATTGCCGATGGCTCCAGCAATGACCATTGACATACTCACGACAAAGGAGTAGGTAGATTTCTGTGTCTTAATACGAGAAAACAAGAACCAGCCGAACATAGCAACCGCAACGATACGGAACAAAGTAAGCCAAAGCTTGCCTACCAATTCCATACCGAATGCCATACCATTGTTCTCAATGAACGACAGATAGAACCAAGAGGTCACTTTGTAGCTCTCATGGAGCACAAAGTGAGTCTTGATATAGATTTTTATCCACTGGTCAATGGCCACAATGAGAACCATCAACAGTATTGCCACCCAAAGTTGGATCTTGCTTTTCTTCATATCGAAACATTTATCTACGCTTCTCCTTGGCCTCGATAGAGAGAGTTGCGTGAGGCACTGCACGAAGACGTTCCTTTGGTATCAACTTGCCGGTTACACGGCAAATGCCATAGGTTTTGTTTTCGATGCGAATCAAAGCACCACGAAGGCCCTTGATGAACTTCTCGAGGCGCGAAGCCTGCAAGCCAAGTTCCTCACGATTCAAGGTCTCTGCTCCATCTTCCATATTTTTGAAGACATGAGCAGTGTCGTGATCCGAGTTATCACCATGTCGCAAAGAAGCACGCAATTCGCGATACTCTGCCTCTGCAACTGCCAGTTTCTGAGTAACCAGCTCCTTGAACTCTGCCAATTCCTCGTCGGAATATCTTACTTTCTCTTCCATAGGTATAAGATTATGTTTATTTGTATTAATTTATGTTATTTAATCACTTTCTAATTGTAGCCTTGAGCACAAAGCCATCCATATCGAGCTCTACAGCATCGGTCAAAGAACCTGCTGCTACAATCTCGATGCTAGTAGCCAGCACCTGACTTGCAATATAGTCGCTATAAGACTTTACAGCTTCATCGGTTTCAGCATTGCTTTCCACCTGAATGCTGATGCGGTCTGTTACCTCAAAGCCTGCAGTCTTGCGGTGGTTCTGGATGCGCTTGATGATTTCACGTGCCAATCCCTCCTTCTTGAGTTCATCGGTCACATTGATATCGAGAGCAACTGTTACACGGCCTTCGCTTGCCACATTCCATCCTGGCATATCCTCCGAAATGATTTCCACATCAGAGGTGAGAATCTCTACAGCCGAACCCTCAACCTCAAAACCAATCTTGCCATCCTTCTCAAGTGCCGCAATCTGTTCCTGTGGCAATTCGCCAAGGACAGCAGCAACGGCCTTCATGAGCTTGCCATAGCGCTTACCAAGTTCACGGAAGTTTGGCTTAACTCGCTTCACAAGTACATGGTCCTCACCGCCTGCAATCTTGAGTTCCTTGATGTTTGTCTCGCTCAAAATGAGATCCTTCACCGAAAGAACATCCTGCTCCTGCTCTGCATCCACTGCTGGGAACATGATAGTCTGCAGTGGCTGACGCACATTGATCTTCGCATTCTTACGGATCGAGAGAATGAGCGAAGTCACAGTCTGAGCCAAGTTCATCTTGCGCTCCAAAGCAGCATCGGTAGCACCTGCAACTGGGAAGTCGGCCAAATGCACAGATACGTTCTTATCGCGACCGCTCACAGCGTTGAGGTCAGTAAAGAGCTTATCAGCATAGAATGGAGCGATTGGAGCCATCAGCTTAGCTACAGTTTCCAAGCAAGTATAGAGAGTCTGGTAAGCTGCAAGCTTATCCTCATTGAGGTCTCCGGCCCAGAAACGCTTACGGTTGAGACGAACATACCAGTTCGAGAGGTTGTCGCATACGAAGGTCTCGATAAGACGGCCCGCCTGAGTTGGCTCATAAGTCTCATAGTTCTTCTCAACCTCCTGAATAAGAGTGCTGAGAGAAGAGAGAATCCAACGGTCAATCTCTGGACGCTTCTCAATAGCCACCTCTGCCTCTGCACCTGTAAAGCCATCAATATTAGCATAAAGAGCAAAGAGTTTGTATGTATTGAAGAGCGTGCCAAAGAACTTGCGGCTTACCTCGCTAACACCTTCTGGGTCGAACTTCAAGTTATCCCATGGAGAAGCGTTAGTAATCATATACCAGCGCAATGGGTCTGAACCATACTTCTCGATAGCACCGAATGGATCGATAGCGTTACCAAGACGCTTTGACATCTTCTGGCCATCCTTTGCCAATACCAAACCATTAGAAACAACTGCCTTATAAGCAACCGAATCAAAGATCATGGTGCCCAATGCATGCAAGGTAAAGAACCAACCACGGGTCTGGTCAACACCCTCTGCAATGAAATCGGCAGGATAAATGGTCTTGCTATCGAAAGCCTCCTTATTTTCGAATGGGTAGTGAATCTGAGCATAAGGCATTGCGCCCGAATCGAACCAAACGTCAATCAAATCGAGTTCGCGAGTCAAAACAGCACCAGAAGGAGATACAAGCTTGATGTCGTCAACATAAGGACGATGCAAATCAATCTTATCGTAGTTCTCCTGAGTCATCTCTCCTGGAACGAAACCCTTCTCCTTGTATGGGTTGCTCTGCATTACACCAGCAGCCACTGCTTTCTCAATCTCATTATAGAGTTCCTCAACAGAGCCGATGCAGATTTCCTCACGGGTGTCACGGTTACGCCAGATAGGCAATGGAGTACCCCAGTAACGCGAACGTGAAAGATTCCAGTCGTTGAGGTTCTCAAGCCACTTGCCAAAACGGCCAGTACCCGTCGACTCTGGCTTCCAGTTGATGGTCTTATTAAGTTCAATCATGCGCTCACGACAAGCGGTTGAACGAATGAACCATGAGTCGAGCGGATAATAAAGCACAGGCTTGTCAGTTCGCCAGCAATGTGGGTAGTTGTGCACATGCTTCTCAATCTTGAATGCCTGAGAAGCAGCCTTCATCTCAAGACAGATCTTGATGTTCAGGTCATCGGTCTTGGCTGCAGCTTCAGCATCATACTTACCGCCCTCATTAAATTCTGGAGCATAAGCATTCTTTACGAAAGCGCCCTCATGCACTGCATAAGCAGCCTTATCAATGCACATTTCTACAAATGCAGGAGCCAATTCCTCGGTAAGATAGTACTTACCAGTCATATCGACCATTGGACGAGTTTCGCCCAACTGATTAATCATGTAAAGACCCGGAACCTCAGCAGCCTTTGCTACCTTGGCGTCATCAGCACCAAAAGTTGGTGCAATGTGTACGATACCAGTACCATCCTCAGTGGTTACATAGTCACCAGGAATGACACGGAAAGCCTGCTCTGAAAGCTCTACAAACTTATCCTGACCATGGCCGAACACCTTCTCAGGATGCTCTTGCGCGTACTTATTAATATAAGGAGCCGAGAGATCTGACACCTGCTCGCAAGGTTTTACCCAAGGCATCAGCTGCTCATACTTCATGCCAACAAGCTCAGAACCCTTATAGCGGCCCACGATGCGATATGGCAACTTCTTGCCATCAACCTTATTGATGTCGAGCGCCTCCATCTCAGCCAAAGTCTGCAACTCTTCACCTGCCAGATATGCCTTCAAGCGAGCCTCTGCAATCACAATAGTAAGCTTCTGGCCATTGTATGGATTGAAGGTCTGTGCAGCAACATAGTCGATATTTGGACCCACACAGAGAGCAGTGTTCGAAGGAAGAGTCCATGGGGTGGTTGTCCAAGCAACAAATGCTGGCTGGCCCCACTCCTGCATCTCAGGCTTTGGATTAAGCATCTTGAATACACCTGTCACAGTGGTATCCTTCACATCACGATAGCATCCTGGCTGATTCAACTCATGACTTGAAAGGCCAGTACCAGCAGCAGGTGAATATGGCTGAATGGTATAACCCTTATAGAGCAAGCCCTTCTTATAGAGCTGCTGGAGAAGCCACCAAAGGGTTTCAATATATCGGTTATCGTAAGTGATATATGGATCATTGAGATCGACCCAATAGCCCATCTTGTGGGTCAAATCGGTCCACTCTTTGGTATATTTCATTACCTCCTTGCGGCAGGCAGCATTATACTCATCAACTGAAATCTTCTTTCCGATATCCTCTTTAGTGATACCAAGCATCTTTTCAACACCAAGTTCAACAGGCAAGCCATGGGTATCCCAACCAGCCTTACGCTTCACCTGATAGCCCTTCATTGTCTTGAAACGGCAGAAGATATCTTTGATGCTTCGTGCCATCACATGGTGAATACCAGGCATACCGTTTGCAGAAGGAGGACCCTCATAGAAAACAAACGATGGATGACCCTCACGAGTGGTCATCGATTTCTCGAACACCTGGTTCTCATCCCAACGGCCCAACACCTCTTTGTTGACCTCCGAAAGGTTAAAACTATTATATTCAGCAAACTTCATATATGTTGTATTATTTTTTTGCGCTTTTATAATGCGCGCAAAGATAACGGATTTTCGGAAAAAAACAAAAAAAAGAACCGAATTTTTCTTTTTTTCGGCTCTTTTTATAGTAAATAGTTGTCTATTTGTGAACTCTGTCAGCATTGCGAGCAATGAATTCATTCCAAGATTTTGTGCCTCCGCTTGATTTGGGAATCACACTTTTCCTGCCATTGCCCCCTCTCAGAGCCTCTGGTTTTGATGTCATATAATGGTGAGCTAATGCGATAGCTACGGCATCCGAGGCATCGAATTTCTTGTCCATATCCTCATCGCCAAGCCCCAATATCTTCTTCACCATCGTAGCCACTTGCTCCTTTGAGGCGGCACCATTGCCCACAATCTGTATCTTCACCTTTGCTGGTGGATACTCCGCTATCGGCACCTCACGCTCAAGAGCCGCAGCCATAGCTACACCCTGGGCGCGACACAGTTTTATCATCGAAGCAGGATTGATGCCCACAAAAGGCGACTCAATGGCCAAATCATCAGGATGATACTGATCAATAAGGCTCAGCACCCTTTCGTAAATACGTTTCAAGCGCAGATAATGGCTCTCCATTTTACTGAGCTGAAGCGCTCCCATCACAATGAGCTGGGGCTTTTTATCTACTACCTGAAGCACACCATAACCCATCACATTGGTTCCTGGGTCGATGCCCAAAATGATCTTTTCAACCTGTTTTGTAGCCATTATTGCTCCTCCTCTACATCAAGCAGGTCTTGGCCGAAGTCGAACTGAACACCAGCATTGTCACCTCCTGTTGTTAAACCGGCCGATGTTAGGTAGCGACGGAATGACTGGATAAGTGGACTGTTTTGAACATATTCGCTATATTCACCCAACTGCTCGTCAAGTTCCTCTACACTGGCGGCTTGTCCCACCAAGAGGTTAGCAGCATAAACGCCCACCAGATTCTCATCATTTTTCTGATACACAGAGTCAATAATATTCAGAGCATCAGACTGCATACGCATATAGAAATTCATCATCTGAGTCTGTGAGAGCGAGTCGCTATTGCCACTATTATAAAGCGCCATCATTTCGTCATAGAAAGCATTCTGGCTATTCGCTAAAGCGGCTTCAAGATCGGCAATGCCATCGTTCATTGGTGTGCCTACTGTGCGCACTCCATCCAGTGTCAGTTCTGCCTGAATCTCTCCTGGTTCAATGGCAACGAGACCAGCGCCCCATTCACAAACGAGATAGGCAAAATAAGGATTGCTCTTATCCACCTTGCCCGTAAACACGAAAGTTTCATTCTCAATCTGAGCCGAATCGATGGGTTCTCCATCAATGTCGAGGAGATAAATCAAACCACCGATATCACCTCGTTCAACAACCGAATCGCCCACCTGAACAGCGGCAGGAATATCGAACGAACCAGAGATCTTGTAATCCTTAACCTTGCTGCACGAACTCATTGCCACAAGAGCGATGAGCGCAAAAATATAATTCAGTTTTTTCATCATTGTCAGTTTTTTACATTTTTAATTTTTCCAACGCCACCGAAAGTCGTTGCACAGGCAATCCCATAACATTGAAATAACTGCCCTCAAGACGCTCTACACCCACATAGCCAATCCACTCCTGGACGCCATAGGCTCCCGCCTTATCAAAAGGCTTATAATGATCAATGTAATAATAGATTTGCTCATCTGTAAGGTTGGCGAAAGTCACATCGGTGCCGCACACAAAACTTGTTTCTGTTTTGGCGGTTTTCAGGCATACACCCGTATAAACCTGATGAGTCTTGCCGCTGAGTTTTCTGAGCATTCGGTAGGCATCTTCCCTATCCTTGGGTTTGCCCATCTCCTCTCCTTCGCACCACACAATGGTATCGGCCGTCACCAGTACCTCATCCTCGGCCAAAGGAATATCGTAGGCGCTCATCTTGAGTTTTGCTATATGCAGAGGAATGTCTCCGGCCTCAAAGCCTTCTGGATGAGTTTCATCGATATCTTTGAGTTTCACCACCTCCATCGGATAATCCAAGCCCGCCAGCAATTCCTTTCGGCGTGGGCTGTTCGAAGCAAGTAAAAGTTTCACTTCTTTTTCATTTAATATTTTTATAATCGATATGCCCAAAGCACATCAAAACAAATCACAATTTTACCAGCCAAAAGCCTCTGCACTGCTCATCCAAAGGCCATGTGCTTTCATCACCTGCTCAATCACGTCACGGGCACAACCATGACCGCCATTGAATGGCGAAACATATTTTGCCACTGCCTTGATTTCGGCACAAGCATCTTGAGGGCAAACAGGAAGGCCCACCATTTTCATGACCTCAAAATCAGGGATATCATCACCCATATAGAGCACATTTTCAAGCGATAAGCCTGTTTTTTCCAATATTTCTTGCAAATCTTTGGTCTTAACGCTCGAACCGAGATAAATGTGCTGCACATGCAGGTATTCATACCTCTGACGGATCTGTTCGCCTCTACCGCCGCTGATAATTGCCACCTGCAAGCCCTTTTTGCAAGCCAACTGAATGGCATAACCATCCTTCACGTTGAGCGTGCGCAAAGGCTGACCATCACAGTCCATAGAAACTGTTGCCGTACTCAACACTCCATCTACATCGAAGATAAGTGCCTTTATTTTGGTCAAATCGTAGTTTATCATATATTTACAGTTATTTGGCGCAAAAGTAGCAATATTTTCTGATACCACCAAGTTTTCTCCCAAAAAAACACTAAGTTCCGGCAAAGAAAAATTAAATTCCTCCCGAGGAAACAAATTTTCTCTCGGGAGGAACAAGGAAAAACCTTACTATCGTAATAGCCGGTTTATGCTACAATAACATAGAAATTATCGCTGGATGCGAATCACTACAAACGAGTATGCTGGTGCCTCAAGGCTCAGTTTGCCAGCATCGAGTGTTGCGCCCTTGAAAGGAGCAGGAACAGCACGTGTGTCTGCCAGCTCGCCAGTAAGCACCTGAGCTTCACGAATACCCGAGCAACCTGCTGGCAACTCAACCTCAAACTTATTGGCTACAGGCAGGTAATTAACAAGTTTCACAATCAGGTCACCTGTCTTGGAATCTACAACCACACTGCTACCAATGCGCTTCTGTACCTTTCCGTTAGGATTTTCCAATCTTACTACCGAAGGCATATAAACGGTGCCTGTATTCTGTCCGAAAAGCTTCTGCACCTGATAGCCCGAAGTTGGCTCAACAGTGGTGTTGGTGAAGTAAATGAGATCAGGATTCCACTGAGTGTGGCCCTTCTTAGCAAAGAGCGGAGCATAGCTGGTCATGGCCACAACATCGGCATTACGCTCTACTGAACAAAGATAGAGGGCTTCGCTAAGAGCTGTTTCAATGCAGTTGGTTCGATCCCAGATATGGCTCGCATATTCTCCCAGATAAACCTGTGTTCCTGCTACTGGCTCACCCTTACTATTATATACGGTACGCGCATAGCGATCGTAGAAGTCCTGATTGTTCACAAACCAACCTGGGCTATTGTAGTAGTGCTCGTCAACATAAGGAAGCTCCATCTCACGAGCCAGCTTCCAACCATATTCATAGTCCGAACCTTCGTAGAATGGGCCTACAGTGCCTACAATCTCAATCTCAGGATGCACTTTGTGAATCTTCTCACAAATCATCTTATAGCGCTCTGTAAAGACATCACTGATCAAATCCTCATTGCCTACGCCCAACATGGTGAGGTTAAATGGCTTTGGATGACCAGCTTCGGCACGCATCTTTGCCCACTTATTGGTCTTTGGGTCGCCATTGGCATAGTCAATCAGGTCAATGAGTTCCTGAATGTATTCATCCATCTGCTCCATCGGAATACCGCCATGCTGTCCGTTACCACCCACACACGAGTTCTGACAAGGAACACCTGCGGCAAGCACAGGCAGTGGACGAGCGCCCATATCTTCGCACAACTGGAAATACTCGAAGAAGCCAAGACCTACAGTCTGGTGATAATTCCAGATGTTCCAGTTGGGCTTGCGGGCTTCGAGGGGGCCGATGGTGTTCTTCCAGCGGTACATATTGTCGAGGCCATCGCCATGCGAAGCACAGCCGCCTGGGAAACGCATGAACTGAGGATGAAGTGCCTCAAGCGTCTCTGCCATATCCTTTCGCATACCATTCTTGCGGCCCTTATATGTATCCTGTGGGAAAAGGCTTACCATATCAAAATGATAAGTACCAGCAGCCATTGGCTGAAGCACGAGCTGAGCTTCGTCACAAGCAGCTTTAGCCTTCATTACCACATTGATCTTCTTCCAGTTATTTCCCTTTGGAAGAGACACAAAAGCCTCGGCAAGAACATTTCCCTCCTTGCTAACAAGTTGTGCCTTTACCTTGCCGTTGGCACCCTCAGCCAGACGGCCAAAGAGTGAGAAGTCATATTTTGCACCCGCTTTGACCGGAATGCCCTCCCAGCCAAGGTTTGCAAGTTTAGCACCAGTTCCCTCAGCCTTAAGAACGGCATAATGAGGATTGTTCTCATGAATAGGGTTCTGAGTATCAATGCTCAAAGCAGCATTTTCAGCCTTCCACCAAGAGGTTGGCTGCCACTTTTCGGGATCATTTCCTCGGTTGTCGCGAGGGCTGTACTCAAAATCTCGGTTCTGCAAGAGCTCGCCATAGAGACCACCGTCTGCACCATAATTGATATCTTCAAAAAAGATACCAATGAGCTTGTCACTGATTTGCTTCTGACCGCTTTCGTTCACAGTTATCTTGACAAGCTGGCTCTTGAGGTCACGAAAACGTCCGGTCTTATCATCTATCGCACGCTCGCTGTTTTCACGATCCTTTACCTGCTGCATGCGCTGAGCATCGATAAGCCCTTTCACAAGGCTCCATGCCACACGATGCACCTGACCCTTGGCCGTTCCGCTTGGAAGCTCTATGGTTTCGCGCACTACACCTTCGCCATTAAGGAGCGATGCTGGTGCATGATTATAATCCTGAGGTTTCCAGAGCACCATATCCTTTGACGAAGTGAATGCCATCACATCCTCTTCTTCATTCACACGCCAGCAAGCCTCCCAAAGATTGGTGCGAGGGTTATACTTCACAATGGGGTCGAGCATACGCTTCTGCACACCCCATGCACCATAGTCACTCTTTACAGGAGCCCATTCCGGTCCAATTTCGTGCCAAGTATATCCATCCGTACTCCATGCAAAATGCAAACCATTTCGGCCCATGTCCTTACCTGTGTTATACGAAAACAGATAGGCACTATCGGCCTGACTTGCACCAGGGAAATCAATAGGCGAAGCATAAGCCGCCATACCCAAAGCACTGAGTGCTAACAGTGAGAATGTTTTTTTCATAGACTTTTAAAGTTAGTGTTACAGTATGTTATTTAATTATCGTCTCGATTTGAAGAAGTCTGTCACAAGCTGCAGACACTCTTCGGCCAACACGCCACTCTCGACCTTTGTTTTCGGATGAAGGGCATGAGGCGCATGACTGCTGTACCCACGTCGAGGGTCCTCAGCGCCATACACGATGCGCGATATCTGGCTCCATCCCAAAGCGCCTGCACACATGATGCAAGGTTCAAGAGTAACATAAAGCGTGCAATCCTGCAGATATTTTCCCCCAAGATTTTCGGCTGCTGCGGTTATCGCCTGCATCTCAGCATGAGCCGTCACATCGTGAAGCGTTTCGGTCAGGTTGTGCGTACGAGCAATAATTCGGTCGCGACACACAACAATTGCCCCAATAGGAATTTCTCCCTCTTCGAAAGCATATCGTGCCTCTTTCAGGGCTTCACGCATATATTTGATGTCGTTGTTTTCCATTTCACTCTTTGGTTACACCACAAGGAAGTACGAACTTAATCTCTTTGAACCAATATCGACGCAAATCTCCACCCGTGGTCTTCAGGCAAAGCTGGCCCGTGGGTTCAACATCTTTAATACAAGCTTCAAACTTTTCACCCGTCTCAGCATCCACATAAGGGAAATTCCCCTCTCTGCGATAGAGATTTGATACGAAACAGGCATGAATCTCTGCTTTCAGTTCATTGGCCGAACCTTCAATAAACGATTGTCGCAAAAGCGAATAGTAGCCATGAAGGGTTTGCACAAGACGCTCAAGCACATCAGTTACAGCATTTGTTTTTCCACTCTGCAATTTAATAGATGTGGGATTGGGAGCATCACTCAGCCAACGTTCCTGATTTATGTTCAGTCCGATGCCAAGAATACTATATGATAACAATGAACCTTGCAGTTGATTCTCAATAAGAATACCTGCAATCTTCTCATCACCTACATAGATATCATTAGGCCACTTTATGCAAACATTTTTCTCTGGCAAGTAATAAGCCACAGTGCTCATCACAGCCATAGCGGTTATTTCGCTGATAATAAATTGTTCGCGAGGAGGAAGGAACTCTGGACGAAGCAACATTGACATAGAGAGATTCTTGTCTGGCTCAGCCTCCCAGCTATTGCCTATCTGACCTCGGCCGGCTGTTTGGCGAGAGGTCCATACGACGGTTTCATCGGCCAAAACCTCTTTCTTTGCCAATCGTTCGAGCAGCCAACTATTCGTCGAACGTACTTCTTCCAAATGAATCATAAATCAAAAAATTTTAGGTTACGCTTTTTCAAAGTCTTGGCTTCAGGTTTTCACTTTGTGTAGGCGACACCTCTCCTGCAATAGGTACAAGCATCAAATCGCCTACCTGCTTTGGAGTATGGCCCTCGCCCAGAAGGAACATCAGTTTGGTAACAGCTGCCTCGGCAGTCAAGTCACCGCCACTCACTACACCAGCCTCAATCAACTGATTTCCTGTATCATAGATCGACATCTCGACCATACCTGTAGCACATTGTGACACGTTTACAATGACAATGCCACGAGCCACTGCCTCACGAATTTCTTGCAAGAACCACTCTTCGGTCATTGCATTACCAGCACCATAACTTTCCAGCACCACACCCTTCAGGTTAGGTATAGAAAGAATGGCATGAACGGTTTGTGGAGTAATGCCTGGGAAAAGCTTCAGGAAGGTTACATCAGAACAGAAATCAAAGTGTGGTCGAAGTCCCAATGTTCGATCTGGATGATGTATATGATGATGAGCGTAAGAAATATGCACACCAATGTTGGCCAACTGTGGGTAGTTGGGCGAACGGAATGCCTTGAACTCTTCGGCCGACAATTTCTTTGATCGGTTACCACGGAAGAGGTAGGTCTGAAAATAGACACACACCTCAGGCACCATAGGGAAACCGGCACGATCGCGAGCTGCCGCAATCTCAATCGAAGAGATAAGGTTCTCTTTACCGTCAGTTCGCAACACACCAATAGGCAACTGTGAACCTGTAAAAATAACGGGTTTGTCAAGGTTTTCGAGCATGTAGCTCAATGCAGAGGCCGTATAAGCCATCGTATCGGTTCCATGCAGCACAACAAAACCCTCGTAAGAATCATAATTGTCAACAATGATCCGAGCTATGTCACACCAATGCTGTGGATTCATGTTCGACGAATCGATGGGCTTACAGAACTGTGTTGTTGAAACAGCCACCTTCAGTTCGGCCAACTCTGGCACATGGCTCATCAAGTGCTCGAAGTTAAGAGGCTCGTGCGCTCCCGTCTTAGGATTCTGCACCATACCAATGGTGCCACCCGTATAGATGAGCAGCACCCTTGACATATTTTTATGAGGAGAGGCGTTACTTACTGGTTTGAACGCGCTCTGTTTTGGGTAAGTTTGCATTTCGGATATTAATTTGAGTGACTACCGATTGTGCCAGACTCAGGAACGACTGTCCCACCATACTGTCATAGTTCATAACAATAGGGGTTCCCTGATCGCCACATTCGCATACGCTCTGCACCACTGGAATCTGGGCAAGCAATGGCACATTCATCTCTTCGGCCAATTGTTTTACGCCCTCTTTTCCGAAAAGATAGTAACGATTGTTTGGCAATTCGGCTGGTGTAAACCATGCCATATTCTCAACCAGACCAAGCACCGGAACATTGATCTTCTCGTTGACGAACATATCGATACCCTTTCTTGCATCGGCCAAAGCCACCTGCTGTGGGGTCGATACAACAACAGCACCCGTGAGGCCCAAAGTCTGCACCACAGTGAGGTGAATATCTGAGGTTCCCGGAGGCATATCAATCAACAGGTAGTCAAGTTCACCCCAATTCGTATCGCCAATAAACTGCTTAATAGCGCTCGATGCCATTGATCCTCGCCAAATGGTAGCACTATCCTTATCTACGAAAAAGCCTACACTAAGAAGTTTCACGCCATACTGCTCTGCCGGAATCAAGAGATCTCGGCCATCAATGCGCTCTGCATAAGGCTTGAAGTCTTCAAGATTGAACATCTTAGGCATAGATGGGCCAAACACATCGGCATCAATCAAACCTACCTTGTAGCCCAACATGCTGAGTCCTACTGCCAAGTTGGCCGAAACCGTACTCTTACCTACGCCACCCTTGCCCGAAGCAATGGCAATGACATTTTTCACTTGTGGAAGCAGTTTCTCAGGTTCTGGTCGAGGTGCCTGCTTAGCTTCGGTCTTTATCTCAACCTCTACCTCTTCATCGACCTGCTGACAAGCATACTTGATATTGGCCTCAGCAGCCTTGACCACACTCTTCATGAAAGGGTCAGTCTGCTTTTCGAAGCTTAAGGTGAAACTCACCTTCTGACCTTCAATACGGATATCTCCAGCCAAAAGGCCACTCTCAATAATATTCTTTTTTGTACCAGGATAGATGACCTGAGCCAAAGCATCCTGAATCAGTTTAGGATATAATGCCATATTTCAGTTGACAATTGATAGTTGACTGTTGACAATACTTTTTGTCTTACACATGACTCTCGAGTGCACTTCGCTTATCACGACCATAGCTGCGATAGCTATCGAGTTCTATTTCAATCTCTGGCTCTACCCAGTCCTGTTTATCAGACAGCTGGAACGAGAGGTACTTAATATCAAGACCTCTTGCCAACCACTGGTTCTCATAGGCAGTGCGAATGTTTCGGAGCGCTTCAATAACCTCTGCACTGGCAAAATCATTGTCGTTATAAAGATTTCGGGTGGCAGCAAGGATATTAAGATTATTTACCTGCACCATCGCCTCGGTATAGGTGAAAAGGAAATTCGAGTCTGTCTTGAGGTTTACAATACCATTGCCACCCATCACTTGCTGATAACGCTTCATGAACATGGTGCAGGTGAGACGCTTGTTGACCTTCTTCATCTGCGGATCGGCAAAAGTGATCCAGATCTCGCTCACCTCGCCCGGTGCGAAGAAATAGGTAAGCAGCTCGATGTGAGTACGCACAAAGGCCACATTGGTCATACCATCCTCCAGAGCCTGTGTGGCACCTGTCCACATGCGGGCTCCCTTGATATCGAAACCGATGAAATTCTTGTCGGGATAGCGTTTGCCCAAGCCCACGGTATATTCGCCCTTACCGCAGCCGAGCTCGATCACGATGGGGTTGTCGTTGTGGAAATACTCTTTGTGCCACTTGCCCTTCAAGGGGAAACCAGTTTCCTGCAGTTGCTCGAAGGTGTACTGATAGACATTGGCATAGCCAGCCATGTCGTCGAATTTCTGGAGTTTATTCTTTTTTGCCATAATAAATACACTATTGGGCACAAAAATAGGCAATTTCAACGAAACTGCCTAATTTTTTGCTCTTTTATTGTCCGATACCCCCCTACATAGTAGGGATGACTATTGCATTTTGCTACTTTGATTACCAATTTACTCGGTCACTTCGTGTATTGCTTTCAGCAATTTGTCCACCTCGATAGGCTTGCCCACATGGGCATTCATGCCTGCCTCCATGGCGTTCTTGATGTCCTCCTCGAATACATTGGCGGTCATGGCAATGACAGGAATCTGTGCCTTCTCCTTGTCGGCCAATGCTCGGATGCGACGGGTGGCTTCGTAGCCATTCATGAGCGGCATCTGGATATCCATGAGGATGAGATCGTAGGTATCGGCCGATGCCTCCTGAAGCATGTCCAGGCAATGCACACCATCGGCAGCACGATCCACGGTGAAGCCCAAATCCTGCAGGATCTCCATAGCAATCTCGGCATTGATATCGTTGTCCTCGGCCATGAGGATGCGGTTGCTCTTGGTAGCCTTGTGGTGGTGCTCGAGGTCGTCCTGCCTGATGTCCGAAGCCAGGGCAATGCGATGCGGTATGGTGACCGTAAACTTGGTACCTACACCCACCTGGCTCTCGACCTCGATGGTACCATTCATGAGCTCCACATAGCGCTTCACGATGGCCATACCCAGACCGGTGCCTGCAATCTTGTTGTCGGTATAGGTCTTCTCACGGCTGAAGTCGTCGTACAAACGTGGCAGGAACTCCTTGCTCATGCCCACGCCCGTATCCTCTACAGTACAGCACAAGGTGGTCCAACCCTCCTGCTCGTGAGGTTTTTCCCAGCTATGCACACGGATGGTTCCGCCTGCCGGGGTGTACTTGTAGGCATTGGAGAGGAGGTTCAGATATACCTCGTTGAGCTTCACCTGGTCGCAGAACACATATTTTGTATGTACCTCGGTCGAAAAGAGGAACTTGAGCTGCTTCTGTTCGGCCATCTCGGAGAAGATGGTCTTGAGGGGTGCCATAATCTGACCCAAGACCTTTGGCTCCTCGTTCAGTTCGGCCTTACCACTTTCGATGCGGGCCATCTCGAGCACATGGTTGATGAGTTCGAGCAGGAATCGGCCCGAACCAATCATCTTGTCCAGATACTGGCGGCAACGCTCCTTGTCGTCCAGATTCTTGCCAATGAGCTCGGCATAGCCCATCACGGCATTCATTGGGGTGCGGATGTCGTGACTCATGTTGAAGAGGAAGCGGGTCTTGGCCTGGCTGGCTGCCTCGGCCTTGCGATGTTCCTGCACACTTCGCATCAGGAGGAAGAGGATCAAGGCAATGAAGGCGAGCATGAAGAAGAAGAGCGACACACTATTCTCCTTGGCAAAATCCATAAATGTAGCCTTGCGTACTACCTCGGAATATCGGGCCAGGGAGGCATGGATTTCCGATTCGGACATCATGTACGAAAGTCGGCTCATGATGCCATAGAGGTCCTGGTTGCGATAGCTCGTGGCAAAGCAGAGCGGGATGATGGAACCGGTAGCTACAGCCTTGAGTCCCAGACGTTCCAGCTGGTCGTTGAGCACACCCATGCGGTAGTTACTTATGAACAGAAGGTCGGCCTCGCCACGGGCTACTCCCTTGAGGCATTCGTCGGTCGATGGGAAGTTGACGAGCTCCCAATTGGGGTATTGCTCGTTGATGAGCGAAAGGTAGTTGGGGTTCGAAGCATTGATGGCGGCACGCACATGACCATCGGTATGGAAATAGTCGTCGGAACGGACCACAGCCATCTCGGCCGACTTGATAAAGGCATCGGCCGGCAGGAGTTGCGACTTCTCGGTATCGTACAGACTCATACCATTGGGGAAAGCCACATCGATATCGCCACGTTGCACAGCCGCAATAGCTTGGTTGATAGTAGGATAAGCTACAGCCTCGATAGTAAGTCCGATATTGGAATATAGCTCCTGGACCTTCTCGATAAAGTCGTGCAGGAGGCCCGTGACCTGTCCCGTCTCGGGATTGGTACCACAGAAGGGCAGATAGTTGTCACGGTAGCCAATGCGGATGGTACCATGGTTGCGGATCCACATCACATCGGCCGCTGGCATGTAGCGGAAGAAGGAGGAACGGGCAAAGTACTTCTCGTGCAGGTCACGGTTGTAGTAATTGTTCTGCGTGAAGATCTGTCCCATGGCCTTATCCAGCTCCTGCTTGAGGTCGTTGCGAGAGCGGTTGATACCAAAGTAGAAATCGGCCGCACCTACGGGAGCAATGGGCATGCAGAGACGCTGGTCGATGGTCGAAGAGACCGAATTGGTACACACGGCATCGTACTGCTGGTCGTCGGGTTTCTCCGTAAAATAGTTCTCGACCGATTGTACCTCGACCACTTCGGCCGAAAGCTGGTTCTTGGCAAGCCAGTCCTTGAGCAGGCGGACCTGATAGCTGTTGCGGTTCACACAGATGCGCTTGCCATTCAGGTATTCGTACTGGCCATTCGGGTCGATGGAATCCTGCATCACACCCAGCAGATAGAACTCCTCGTAGCCCATAGGCTGTTCGGAGAAGAGCATCTTGCTCTCCCGTTCGGGCAGGAGGTTGATGTCCGAAAGCAGGTCGATCTCGCCCCTTTCGAGCATCGTGTAGAGCGACGACCAGCTGCCCGTGACATACTCGTATTCCCAGCCCGTGATGGCAGCAATACGAAGCTGATACTCATAGGCATAGCCCGAGCGTCGGCCCTTGTGGTTGGAGGTATTGAAGGGCGACCCGTACCAGCCCACACGCACCACCTTGCGGGTACCAGCAGCCGAAGTGGCCCCATCGACCTCGATGCCATAGGCACACAAGGTTCCGACGAGGAGCACTACAAGCAAGCCAAGCCTGCGTATATGATGAGAAAAAGTATTGCTCATGAAAAAGAGTTTCGGTTCGAATGTTGGGGCAAAGATAATGAGAAAACTCCAAACGAGCCTATAAAAATAGTAAAAAACGCTCTTCGAATGGTCAAAATTTACACATTTTAGTGCAAAACCGCAAGAATTGGCACAATTATTTGCAATATTGCCCATAGTTTTGTATCTTTGCACGCGTATTGACTAACATTTATAGATTTACATGGCATACAATGACGATAGACGAAAAATGATGGCTACCCAGCCCGTAGGCAAGTTGCTCTGGCAATTTGCCGTACCGAGTATCGTCTCCATGCTGGTCACTTCGGTCTATAATCTGTGCGATACCATCTTCATTGGTCATACCGAGGGCGCCCTTGCCATTGCGGGTCTGGCCATTGTGCTTCCGCTCATGAATATCTCGACCGCCTTCCGCCTGCTGGCAGGTGTGGGTGGTGCGGCACAGACCTCGATGGCCATGGGTCGCAACGATCAGGAGGGCGCCAAGCTCATCTATGGCAATCTCATCAAGCTCACGGTCTATATCTCCGTGGCGCTCATGGTGATCGGGTTGCTGTTCCTCAATCCTATCCTCACGGCATTTGGTGCATCGGAAGGTACATTGCCCTATGCACACACCTATACCTTCATCTACCTGCTGGGCTTGCCATTGGGTCATCTGCTTTTCAACATGACGGCTCAGATGCGCTCTATCGGCAATCCCAAAAAGGCAATGAATATCCTTGTGGGCACAGTCTTGCTCAATATTGTGCTCGATGCCATCTTCATTATCGGCTTCGGTTGGGGCATTGCCGGTGCTGCTTGGGCCACAGTCATCTCGCAAGGCATAGGCATGCTTCAGTGCGTTGTCTATTTCCGCACCAGAGACTGCTATCTACACCTTTCTCGCAAAGGTCTCCAATTGCATAAAGATATTGTCAAACGCATTTTCAGCATTGGTGTCTCACCTTTCAGCGTGCAGCTCAGCGGCTGTCTTATCGTTGTCTTCATCAACCGCAGCCTCATGGAGGCGGGTGGAGCAGATGGCGACCTCTGTGTCGGTGCATACGGCATCATGTATCGCGTTTCGCAAATCATGATTCTCATTGTATCGGGCTTTACACAAGCCATGCAACCTCTTGTAGGCTTCAACGTAGGAGCTGGCTTAACCAAACGTGTGCTCGAAATCATTCGCACATCACTTGCTTTTGCTACTGTAACCATGACACTGGGTTACATCATCATCCTGCTTTGGGCCGAAGAGTTGACCTCTATCCTCACCACCGATGCACACTTGATTGCCATCAGCGGTCCGGCCATGCGTATTGCTCTTTGCGTGTATCCGCTTGTAGGAGCGCAAATGGTGGCCACAACCTACTTCAATTCGGTGGGCAAAGCAAAGCTCTCAATGTTCACTTCGCTCTCGCGTATGTGGCTGTTCCTTTTACCGCTATTGTTCATTCTGCCACAGTTTGCGGGCATCAATGGCGTGTGGTGGAGCATGTCTATTGCCGACTGCATTAGCGTATTGCTTGCTTGTGGCCTGCTTTGGTACGAAATGAGAGATTTACATCATTCTTAATATTAACATACATCCTTATATATATATTATGACACTCCAAGAATGTTACGCACAGCTCAACGGCAGCTATGAAACCGCATTGAGCCGATTGATGAACGATCGTCTGGTCGACAAATTCATCCGTAAGTTTCCTGCCGACACCACGATGCAGCAACTTCGTGATGCAGTGGCTCAAACAGACCGTCAATTGGCCTTCCGTGCTGCTCATACCCTCAAGGGCGTAGCCGCTAACCTGAGCTTCACCGAACTGCAGAATGCAGCATCAAACCTCACCGAACAGCTGAGAAGTCTGGATCAGGATCCTGACATGTCGCTCTTCGAGACTGTCGAAGCAGCTTACAATAAAACAATGACTGCTCTCAACACTTATATTGCTGAGTAATAAATCTCTCCCTGATCAGTTATGGGACAAAGACATAACCGCGGAGGGGTTTCTACCCCCCCCCGAAACTGACAACCGGATAATTATGAAAAACCAAAAACGCATACTTCTCGTCATTGAAGACAACGAGCTGAACCGCGAAATGCTCTGTGCCATGCTCGAAGATGACTACCAGCTCTATGAAGCCGAAAATGGCCAAATAGGTCTGGAGTTGATGCGTGCACATGCACACGAACTGAGTGTCGTACTCCTCGACATTCAGATGCCAGTCATGAACGGTTACGAAGTGCTCGAAGCCGCAAGTCAAGACCCTACGTTGTGCAATATACCAATCATCGTTACCACCAGTAGCGAGAAACCCGACGAAGAGGAACGTTGCCTGAAATTGGGTGCTGCCGACTTCATCCAGAAGCCATACAACCCCAACATCACTCAATGCCGCATCAGCAACATCATCAACTTGCAGGAAAGAACCGCAACCTTGACCGAGGTTGAGATTGATCCCGTCACCGGCATATACACACGAAGCGCGTTCACACACTACGCCAACATGCTGCTGAGAAATCATCCAGATACCGATTTCTCTATCATCATGACCGACATCCTCGGATTCCAGCGTCTTGTCGAAATACACGGAGAAAAGGCTTTCCAGTATCTGCGTAAGGAGGCAGAGGTTCTCAGTGCCGACGCTCGTCCACTGACAATCTATGCTCGATACTCCTACGACCAGTTCATCCTGCTTTTGCCAACCAGTCTGCTCGAACCAGACAAACCCAATCTCGTTGAACGACTTGATCAGCATTGCTGCATTCTTTCAGAAAAAGTCAATGCCACCATCAAGTTTGGCGTTTGCATGCACATTGAGCGCGATACCGATTTGAAATCCTACATCAACCGCACACGCAAGGCACTCTCAAGCATCAAGCATCAGTATAACAAAAACGTGGGCTTGGTGAACCAAGAGTTGCTTGCACGCATGAAACGCAATGAGGAGATTGAGCTTGCAATGGAAGATGCCATCAAGGAACATCAGCTCGAAATCTATCTGCAGCCAAAGCATCACACTGCCTCTGGCAAACTGGCTGGTGCCGAAGTGCTGCTTCGCTGGTTCCACCCTGTGCTGGGCAATATCACCACAGGCGAATACATCCCAATCTTCAACGAAACCGGCTTTATCAGCGAAGCCGATGCCTTTGCTTGGCGCGAAGCATGCAAGTTCCTCAAAACTTTGCAGGATCAGGGCTTGCCTCAGATCCCTATTTCGGTCAACACTACTCGCATTGACTACGAAAGCCCAACCTTCGAGCAACGCCTCCTCGACCCTGTAAACGAATACAACATCAACCCAAAGTTGCTGCACATCGAGGTGACCGAACAGATATTTGCCGAACTTAGCAAAGAGTCGCTCAACGTTTTGCAGCGTTGCCGTAACATGGGCATGAGAGTCGAGCTCGATGACTTCGGCACAGGATACTCTTCACTCCACTCTTTGGCCGAAATTCCAACCGATATGGTTAAGTTCGACCGAAGCTTTATCATCAAGCTCGATGACCGCCGACAGATGAACGTCATGTCGGGTTGCGTCAACCTCGTGAAGCGTCTGAATCTGACTTCGGTAGCCGAAGGCGTTGAGACTGAAGAGTGCCGCAAGCAAATTGCATCGCTTGGCATCGACTTCATCCAGGGCTATTATTACGCCAAGCCAATGCCTATCTCAGATTTCATTGAGTACATCCGCCAGCATGACGTCATGACTCTTCAGGATCTCCTCATCATGGAGGAAGACCCACATCTGGCCGAGATGGAACGAATGCGTCGTCTGGCTGAAGAGGAACCTCTTACGGGCCTGAACAACCGATACAGTTTCTATAACAATGTCAATATGCGCATTGAAGAGCACGAACCATTCACCCTCGTCATCTTCGATATTGACAAGTTCAAGAATATCAACGACACCTACGGACATCTCGTGGGCGACAAGGTTCTCACCCGCTTGGCCGAAGCCATGCACGAGGAATTCAAACAGAACACCCTCATCCGACTGGGTGGCGACGAGTTTGCCATCATCTTCAATGGCGTTGTCGGCTATCAGCAAATGCTGTCTCAGATGCAGTCGTTCTTTGCACATATCGAGCAATTAAATATCGATGGCCTCAGTGCCGACTATCACATTGCAATCAGCGCCGGCTGTGTGGCA
>JAUNCV010000012.1:0-1614 GCA_030526445.1 Bacteroidales bacterium
GCCGATATCACCTCGTGGCACAGCAGATTGACATTTTGCCAACTCTCTTGTCTGTGCTGGGATATGATCAGCCTTATGTGGCATTCGGCAAAGACCTTTCGCCTTACCTCTTGGGTGAGAAGGTTGCCGATGATGCAGCCTTTGACCAAACCTGGGCAGTGAACTACTATAATGGCATTTATCAATATGTCAAGGGAGCATACTTGCTGCAGTATGACGGACAGAAGGTGCGCGGCCTCTATAACTATGATCAGGACTGGATGCTGACACGCAACTTGCTCGACCAAGAGCCAGAGCGCGCTGCCGAAATGGAGCAGACGGTCAAGGCCATTATACAGTCGTATATGCAGCGCATGGTGACCGATAACCTTGTGATTAAGTAAACTCATAACTATGGCACCCAACAAATATAAAAACTATACGCTCAATGCAGGCGAGAAGTTGTTGTATGGCATCCTTTTCGGATTCACCTACCTTCTCTCGCTGCTGCCTATGCGTGTCTTGTATCTGCTCTCTGATGTGGTGCTTTATCCACTGTTGCTCTTGATTCGCTATCGCGGAAAAGTGATTCAGAGAAATCTGATGTCAAGTTTCCCAGAGAAGTCGAAGAAAGAGATTGCACAGCTGCAGCGCGATTTCTATCGTTACTTCGGTGACTTGATACTTGAGACTATCAAGGGCATCAGTATCTCGAAGAAAGAGATGAACCGCCGCATGCAGTATCACAACATTGAGCGCATAGCTGAGTTGGCCGGACAAGGACGTTCAGTGGTGATTTATCTGGGCCATTACTGCAACTGGGAGTGGGTGACATCATTGGGTTTGCACATGCCAACTGAGGCATATAGCTGTCAGATTTATCACATCTTGCAAAGCAAGGTGTTCGATAAATATATGCTTCACATACGTGCGCGTATGGGTACTCATAATATTCCGGCGGTTGATACCATTCGCGAAACCATTCGCCTGCATAAGAGCAAAGTGCCCATGGTGTGCGGCTACATTGCCGACCAGGTGCCACATTGGAACAACATACACTATTGGACCAACTTCTTGCACCACGACACGCCTTGCCTCTCGGGGGCTGAGACCATGGCCAAGCGTTTCGATCAGGCTGTCTTTTATCTTGATATTCGCCGCGTGAAGCGTGGGTATTATGAGATTGACGTGATAGAGATGGCCGAACATTCGAAGGATATACCTGATTGGGATTTGACAGAACAATACTTCCGCCTGCTTGAAAAGAGCATTCAGCGACAGCCTGCTTACTGGCTTTGGTCGCACAACCGATGGAAGCGAACCCGTGAAGAGTATAACCAGATTATGGAGGCAAGAGCCAATAACGAATAAATAAAGAAGAATTCAAGCAAATGTACACTGTTAGACTTTCGCCATACAGAACCGAACTGGGCACTATATTTGACCGTCAGACTGCGGCGCACAGCCTCACAACGCGCGACGGCCGATATCGCTTTGTGCTGGGTGGCGATGAGATAGAGGAGGCCGACTTCTGGGTTGTGCAGGGCAAAGGCGCACATGCTGACGAAACCTGTCGTGTGGCACCACAGAACACTGTGCTGCTGACTACCGAGCCTCGCACCATTCTGGTCTATC
>JAUNCV010000012.1:1624-21299 GCA_030526445.1 Bacteroidales bacterium
ATCCGCAGAACTACATTGACCAGTTTGGTCTGGTGTGTTCGTGTCAGGAGAAAACACGCCACAAGAATCTGAAACTTGGTCCGGCTATTCTGCCTTGGTTTGTGGGTTATAACGATGCTCCCGGTAAGCCGCTCGATGCCTGGCTCGATTATGATAAAGCCATAAAGATGCCAATGCCGCCACAGCCCAAGACCAAGCTCATTTCGGTCATCACAAGTAACAAGGCCATGACACAGGGCCACATTGACCGAATACGCTTCGTGAAAAAACTGAAGCAGCACTATGGCGATCAGATTGATGTCTTTGGCCGAGGTTTCCGCGACTTTGATGATAAATGGGAGACACTGGCACCCTACAAATATCAGATTGTGATTGAGAACGGCCAGCACATGCACTATTGGACGGAGAAGCTCTCAGACTGCTATCTGGCAGGTACATTCCCTATTTATGTGGGTTGTAAGAATGTTGAAGACTACTTCCCACGCGAGGCGTATGAGCCGCTCGATATGTATCAAGACTTTGATAAAGTCGTGGCACAGATTGACCAAATCATAGCCAGCGAGCGATTTGAACAAGCATTGCCCGCATTGGAAGAAGCGCGTCAACTGGTGCTCAACAAATACAATATGTTCGATTATATTGCCAGCCTGTGCGACACGCTGAATCCTAACTTGCCCAAAGAGCAGGTCGTGATCAAGGCTTGTAAATCGTCGGCCGACTGGCACAATCTTTGGGCTTATACCATAGGCCGCAGTTACTACAAACTCAAGTTCAAACTGCTTGAGAAGATTAAACCCATCAACGTAAAACTGTAATCTCAGAACACAATGAAAATTCTGCTGTTTTGTGAAAACCGATATGCAATAGACATTCTGCAACCTCTCTATGAAGAGGCTTTGCGACAGGGACGACATGAGGTGTTGTGGTATATTCACACCCAGAAGATCAAGAACTACTCGCTGCCCGATGGTGCGAAAGAGATCAACACCCTGCAGGAATGCTATGATTTCCAGCCCGAGGCCATCTTTGTTCCTGGCAATATTGTGCCTTATTATCTGCCAGGTGTCAAGATTCAGGTCTTCCATGGTTATGCAGCTGAGAAGAAAGACCATTGGGTGATTCGTCGTTACTTTGATACCTACTTCACGCAAGGTCCATTCTTTACGGCTGGTTTCGAAAAACTGGCCAAGAAATATAAAGACTTCGAGGTGCGCGAAACCGGTTGGCCCAAGCAGGATTGGATTTTCAAGCACATGCACGACTTTGATGCCGAGAAGGAGGCGCTTCTGGCTAAACATGGCAAGAAACAGTTGGTGATTTATGCTCCAACTTTCTCGCCAAGTCTAACCTCTCTGCCTTTTATGAAACAGGCATTGACCGATTTGTTGGCTCAGCGCGATGTGTTGCTCGTCATGAAGTTCCACCCACTGACACGCAAAGAGTGGTGCGACGAATATCGTGCATGGGCAGAGACACAGAAAGATGCTATCTATGTAGAGGCTTCGGAAAATGTGACACGTTATCAGCTCATGAGCGATGTGATGATAAGCGACACCTCATCGGCCGTCTATGAGTTCCTGCTTCTTAACCGTCCAGTCATCACTTTGCGCAATGTGGCCAAAGAGATCTATTGGGAAGATATGAAGCAGCCCGAAGAGCTGGTGGCCGCTTATGACCGAGCACTCAATGACCCAGAGAGCATTGCCAAGCGTCGCTGGATTTATGATAACTATGATCCGCACCTTGATGGTCACTGCTGCGAGCGCATGATAGCCGAAGCTGAAGATTTCATTGCCCGCCATGGTGTGCCAACGCATCGCAAACTCAATCTGTGGCGCAAATATACAAGTATCAAGACCTTCGGTCGAATCAACAGAAAATAATATAAAAAGATATACGAAATGAATTATCTTGATCGTAACGAATTCAATTTCCCTCCTTCGCCCAAAGTGGTCGAGGCGGTGAATAACTTCAAGGCAGAGACTCTCTGCTACTATACCCGCATTTATGATGAGGGCAAGAAGAGCGTGGTCTCAGTGCGCCTCTCTGAAATCTATAATGTGCCCGAAAAGCAGGTGTTGCTGGGCTATGGCGGTGAGGATATTCTCAAGAATGCTGTGCACTATTACCTCATGAAGGGAGATAACAAGACCATTCTTATCCCAGAGTTCTCATGGTGGTATTATAACCGTATTGCTGGTGAGTGTGGCGGTAATTTCGAGATGTATCCACTGCACGAGATGGATGATACTTTCGCCTATGACATTGACGAGGTCATTGAATATACCAATCGTGTGCACCCTCGCATGTTGCTGCTGGCTTCGCCAAACAACCCAACCGGCAACTGCATTTCGCCTGAGGAGCTGGGCCGCATCATGGAGAATATTCCACACGACACCATGGTGCTGGTCGATGAGGCTTATGCTTCGTTCATTTCGACCGATACTGCTTATATTGCTCCGCTCGTTGAGAAGTATTCTAACCTCATCATCAGTCGCACACTCTCAAAGTTCTATGGTTTGCCTGGTCTGCGCCTCGGCTTCGGCTTCATGGGTGCTGGTCACGACGACTTCCTGAGCTATGCCAACAAGTATCTTGGCTACAACCGCTTTACCGAGGCTGTGGCTCTCGCAGCTCTCGATAGCGATGACTATTATCGCAGTGTAGCCGATGAGATGGAGTGGGACCGTCAGCTCTTCAAGAGCGAGCTTGGTAACCTTGATGGCTTCAAGGTTTATAAGAGTGTGGCTAACTTCATCTTGATCAAATATCCGATTGAGATTAAGGAGCGCTTGCAGGAGCTCATGAAGCAGGAAGACTACAAGATCAAGTTCATGACCGACAAGGGTCTGGAGTCAACCTTGCGTATCACACTGGGTCGCCGTGAGCAGATTCAGAAGGTGGTAGAGCTCATCAAGAAGGCTTATAACGAGAAGTAATTCATACGCACTACACAATGAAAGCCGTAATTCTTGCAGCTGGCATGGCACAGCGCCTTCGTCCGCTTACTAATAATACACCCAAGTGCCTGCTCAAAATTGGCGAGCGCAGTCTGTTGCAGCGTTCTATCGATGCACTGATGCAGAATGGCATTCGCGAGTTTGTCATTGTGACAGGTTATCTGCATGAACAGATTGAGCAGTTTGTGGCACAGCAGTATGCCGATGCCATAACTGTTACCTATATTCACAATGCTCTTTATGATAGCACCAACAACATCTATTCACTTTGGCTGGCTCGTCCAGAGGTAGAGGGTAAAGAGATGCTCTTGCTCGATAGTGACCTGCTCTATGACCCTCAGATAGTGGCTCGTGTCATGGCCGAACCTTCGGCCAATGTGCTCACATTGATTCGTCATGAGTTGGGCGAGGAGGAGATGAAGGTTGTGACCGATGCTCAGGGTGCCATCACCGAAATAAGCAAGACTTGCAATCCTGCTATCGCTGCCGGCGAGAGTCTGGGCATTGAGAAAATGGGTCCTGATTACACCCGCGCACTTTATGCTGAACTTGACACTATGATGAATCAGGAGAAACTTGAGAACAAGTTCTATGAGCTTGCCTTCGAGCGTCTCATTGCACAGGGCCATTCCTATAAAGTGGTCGATGTGACTGAACTCTTCTCGTGCGAGCTTGATACTGTTGAGGATTTTGAGAATGCCAAGGCACTCATTCCACAAGAGCTCTTTTGAGTAAGAAACATTGTCTGGTTATAGTGATACTGGCGGCTTCGAAACACTAAGCATGCAGCAGTATATACATTATATATAATAAAAGAAGAACTCTTCTCCATAACGGGGAAGAGTTCTTTTTGTTTGATAGCTTGCGAACTTATTATACGTCGAGATAACTGTCTTTGAAGCCGAGGAAATAGAGCACGCCATCAAGTCCCACGGTGTTGATGCTCTGTTTTGAGCTTGCCACAACGCGTGGTTTTGCGTGGAAGGCAATGCCGAGACCTGCAAGCGAAAGCATGGGCAGATCGTTAGCGCCATCGCCCACGGCAATGGTCTGCTCGAGGTCAACTTTCTCAACCTGAGCAATGAGGCGCAGAAGTTCGGCCTTGCGTTTGCCATCTACTACTTCGCCTTTGTAGTTGCCGGTGAGCTTGCCGTTGTCATCGACCTCGAGCTCGTTGGCATAAACATAGTCGATGCCAAAGCGTCGCTGCAGATATTCGCCAAAGAAAGTGAAACCGCCCGAGAGAATAGCAATCTTGTAGCCATACTTTTTGAGCACGAACATGAGTCGCTCAATGCCTTCGGTGAATGGCATGGTTTCGGCAATCTCGCGCATCACGCTTACATCGAGACCTTTGAGCAGAGCCACGCGTCGGGTGAAACTCTCTTTGAAATCAATCTCGCCACGCATAGCGCTTTCGGTGATGGCCTTCACTTCATCGCCCACACCAGCACGTATAGCTAACTCGTCAATGCACTCGGTCTGAATCAGGGTTGAGTCCATATCGAAGCAGATGAGACGGCGCATGCGGCGATACATATTGTCTTTCTGCATTGAGCAGTCAATCTCGAGCTCAGAGCTCATGGCCAACATCTGGCGATGCATCTCCTGCATGTTTTTGGGTGTGCCACGCAGCGAGAATTCCACGCAGGCACGAGTCTTCTCCTTGTCGCTTGGTTCAAGTGGTGGGCGACCAGAGAGGCGCTTGATGGCATCAATGTTGAGGCCTTGTTCGGTCACCATTGTGGTGATGGCTTCGAGCTGTTTAGCTTCAAGGCGACGGCCCAGGACGGTGAGAATGTAACGGTTCTTGCCCTGTCGGCCTACCCAGGCGTTATAGTCCTCGGTATCGACTGGTGCGAAGCCCACGTTGACATGCAATTCAGTGCTTTTGAATAGCACCTCCTTCATCACATTGCCACTCACTGCCGAGTTGACACGGATGAGGATACCCAATGAAAGCGTATTATGGATATCGGCTTGGCCGATATCCATAATCTTAGCTTCATATTTAGAAAGTATCTGCATGATACTGGCGGTGAGGCCAGGGCGGTCTTCGCCAGTGATTCGTAGCAGAATCAACTCTTCGTTGTTCACGATCGAAAATTATTCCTGCTCAAGAGTAAGGGTGAGGGTAGGACGGTCGCAAACCTCTGATGGGCCGAAGTACTGGATTGGGCCAGGATATACGAACGAAGTGTTGCGAGCCCACTCAGTGCGGTGACGAACGAAGAACTTGTATGGCTTGCCAGAGAGCTCAACCAATGCCTTGCGGATAACTGGCTTCATCTCACCAGAGCGCTTCTCCATGTTCATCATTGAGGTGATAGGAATACCACCAGCTACCCATTCGTCAGCAGGACGGAAGGTGTTCTTGATCGATGACATGTAGCCGGTCTTGCCAGCGCCCATCAACATAGCTGCATTGAAGCCGAGGCTGTAGCAGTAGTCAGCATCCCAGTTAGAAGGAGCTGCGCAGCGGCCTTCATAACCGAAGAAGTGGTGCTGGGTAGCGAACTTGCCAGTGAAGATGCCATCCTTTTTCCACTCAGAGAGCTTCTTCTCAACCATCTCAGCGAGGAGCTGCTCGGTCTCGATGAGAGAAACCTGTACGTTGCCGTGTGGGTCACGCTCGAGAGCGAGCTGGCGTGATACAGAAAGTGGGAGTGAACGGAAGATAGCAGCGTTCTCGTCAGAAAGGTGAGCAAGAACGTAGTCAATCTTGTGCTCGTCAGAAACGAGATCGAAGTCCTTCTGGTTAGCAGCGAGCATATCGTTGAGCTCGGAGATGAGCTTCTTGATAGCTGGGATGAACTCGATCAAGCCCTCTGGAACGAGAACTACACCATAGTTCATACCGAGGTTAGCACGGTCGGTAACAACCTCTGCAATGTAGGTAACGATATCGTCGAGAGTCTGGTTCTTAGCCTCAACCTCCTCACCGATGAGGGTTACGTTAGGATGGGTCTGAAGAGCGCACTCGAGGGTAACGTGAGATGCTGAACGGCCCATGAGCTTGATGAAGTGCCAGTACTTCTTTGCTGAGTTACAGTCGCGCATGATGTTGCCGATAACCTCAGAATATACCTTGGTAGCGGTGTCGAAACCGAATGATGCCTCGATAGCCTCGTTCTTCAAGTCACCGTCGATGGTCTTAGGACAGCCAATAACCTGTACACCTGCACCGATAGCCTTGTAGTACTCAGCCAGAACGCAAGCGTTGGTGTTTGAGTCGTCACCACCGATGATTACGAGAGCCTTGATGTCAAGTGCCTGAAGAATCTCGAGACCCTTGTCGAACTGCTCCTTCTTCTCGAGCTTGGTACGACCTGAACCGATGATATCGAAACCACCAGTGTTGCGATACTCGTCGATGATCTCGTCGGTGAGCTCCATGTACTTGTGGTCAACAAGACCGCCAGGACCAAGGAGGAAGCCATAGAGCTTGTTCTTCTTGTTGAGCTTCTTGATACCGTCATAGAGACCAGAGATTACGTTGTGACCGCCAGGAGCCTGGCCACCTGAAAGGATTACACCAACGTTGATCTGAGCGGTGGTCATCTCACCCTCAGTTGGCTCGAACTTGATGTAAGGCATGCCGTAGGTGTTAGGGAAGAGACGTTCTACCTCTTCCTGATCTGCTACTGACTGGGTTGGCTCGCCTTCAACAACAGTAAGGTTGCCACGGAGAGCTACAGGGAGCTTTGGCTGATAAGCAGCGCGAGCAATCTGCAATGCTGATTTTTCCATTGTTATTATTTTTATGTTAAAAAAGTTGTTATTGTTGTATGGTTGTTAACACACGCGGCGCAAATATAAATATTATATATGTATCGCGCGCAATCATTATAAATAAAAAACACCTGCTTCGCGAAAAAAGCAGGTGTTTTTGTATAAAATACGAATTACAATTTACAAATTCGGTTTTCAGTTTTGAGAATGTTTTACTTCACTTTCTTCCAGAGGCGAGTCATATCTTCAAGGGTCTTGCCCTTGGTTTCGGGCACAAGGCGCCAAACGAAGAGGGCGGCAATAACGCAGATAACGCCATACATGCCATAGACAAACCAGTAGCCAAGGCTGTTGGCCATTGGTACGAACGAGGTGGATACAATCCAGTTGAAAATCCACTGGAAGGCAACGGCAATTGCAACGGCGCCGCCGCGGATGGTGTTAGGGAAGACTTCGGCAATGAGCACCCAGCAGATTGGGCCCCAAGAGAACATGAAGCTGGCCGAATAAACCATAAGCGAAACCATGCACCAGAGTGTGAGGTCTTCGTTGCCAAAAGTCATGGCTACGCCCATAGCGCCAAGTGCCATGCCAAGTGAGCCGACGATGAGCAGTGGCTTGCGGCCCAGTTTCTCAACAGTGAAGATGGCCACGCAGGTGAAGCCAAGATTCACAATGCCGTTAAACACGGTGAGTACCATTGGGTTGTCAAAGCCCATTGCTTCATAGATGCGAGGAGCGAAGTAGAGCACTGCGTTGATGCCCACTGCCTGCTGGAACACTGAGAGCATGATGCCCACAAAGATGCAGAGCCAGCCATAGGTCATGAGTGGTTCGGTGCGAACGGTCATAGTCTCCTTGATCTCCTTCAGGATGCTCTTTGCCTTGTCAGTGCCATTGATCTTGGCCAAAATACCCTCGGCCTTTTCGTCCTGGCCAATTGAGGCAAGATAGCGTGGTGTTTCGGGCACAAAACAGATGAGAATGGCGAACAAGCCGGCAGGTACCATTTCCGAACCAAACATGTAGCGCCAGCCGGTCTCGATAGCCCAAGCGGCCTCGGTGCCGTTCATAATCTGGTTCAAGCCTTCGCCAATGCTCTGAATCTTAGGAGCAATGTGGTCGCCCAAAATGAAGAAGTTTACGAACTATACAACCAGCTGACCGAAGATGATGGCAAACTGGTTCCACGAGACGAGCATGCCGCGAATGTTGCTCGGAGCAATCTCGCCAATATACATTGGGCAAACTGCCGAAGCCAAACCAACGCCCACGCCGCCAATGATGCGATAGATGTTGAAGACAATGAACAGGGTGAAGTTGGCCTCGCCCTTGGCCAGAACCATACTCTCAGGACACATTGAACCCCAGGCCGAGATGAAGAACATCACACCAGCGAAGATGAGGCTCTTCTTACGGCCCCAGTTCGAAGCCAGCATGCCCGAAATAGCTGCGCCGATGATGCAACCAATCAAAGCGCTCGATGAGGTGAAACCGTGCCAGAAGTCGGTGTACTGAAAATCTTTGGCGCCCATGAAGAAGGCCTGCAAGCCTTTCTCGGCACCCGAAATTACTGCTGTGTCATAGCCGAAGAGCAGACCGCCCAAAACAGCTACGAGCACAATGGAAATCAAATAGGACTTTGAGCCCGAATTGTTGTTTGCCATCTTTTTAGTGTTATTATGTTGTTATGTTTTGTTGCAGTGTTCCTTCAATTTTGCCTCATTATATATAATATGTGGCAAGAAAAGAGAAGTAATGAACTCCGAAAGCAAAGAATTTGCCAACAGAAAACGCTGCAAATATAATGAAAATGTTTATTGTGCGTGCTATTTGAAGCCGAAAATTGAGAAAAATGAGCCGAAAAAACTGAAAAATGGTAATAATATTTGCATAAATCGATAAAAAATATCACTTTTGCACCCGCGTTTGGGCCAAACCGCAAGGAGAGGCCGCGCAAAGTAATCAATCAAAATTATAAACAACAGTTAGTTATGAACAACTACGAAACCGTTTTCATTTTGACTCCCGTTTTATCTGATGCTCAGGTAAAGGAAACGGTAGAAGCTGTTAAGGCTGAGCTCGTAAACGCTGGTGCTACCATCGTTAACGAGGAGGCTTGGGGTATGAAGAAGCTTGCTTACCCAATCGAGAAGAAATCTTCTGGCTTCTACTTCCTTGTGGAGTTCGACGGCGAAGGCAAGGCCGTTACCAAGCTCGAGACTTATTTCCGTCGCACTGACCGTGTGATCCGTTTCATGACCGTCAAGAATGACAAGTACGCTGCAGAATATGCTGCAAAGCGTCGCGCACTCAAGGCAGCTAAAGCACAGGAGGCATAATCATGGCAGAAGTATCAGAAATCCGTTACCTGACCCCAGTGTCAGTTGATGTTAAGAAGAAGAAGTATTGCCGTTTCAAGAAGGCAGGCATCAAGTATGTTGACTACAAGGATGCTGAGTTCCTCAAGAAGTTCTTGAACGAGCAGGGTAAGATCCTTCCACGTCGCATCACCGGTACCTCTTTGAAGTTCCAGCGTCGTGTGGCTACCGCTGTTAAGCGTGCTCGCCAGATCGCTCTCCTTCCTTATGTTTGCGATATGCTCAAGTAATTATTAACCAAGTAAATTTTTAGACTAATTATGAAGATCATTCTGATTGAAGACGTCCAGAACCTTGGTTATAAGGACGATGTAGTAGAGGTAAAGAACGGTTACGGCCGCAACTATCTTATCCCTACCAAGAAAGCTATCCTTGCTACCGAGTCAGCTATCAAGCAGCTCAACGAGAAGTTGAAGCAGCAGGCTCAGAAGCTCGCTAAGATCAAGGCTGATGCAGAGGCTCTCGCTGCTGCTATCACCGCTGCTGGTGAGCTCACCATCGCTGTTAAGGCTTCTGAGGATGGCAAGATCTACGGTTCAGTTACCAACATCCAGATCGCTGAGGCTCTCGAGGCTAAGGGTGTTCAGGTAGAGCGCAAGACTATCAACGTTGCTAACGTTAAGGCTCTCGGCCAGTACGTTGCTGTTGCTAAGCTCCACCGTGAGGTTGCTGCTGAGATCATCGTTAATGTTGTTGCTGAGTAATTTTACTCTCACAGCATTTAGCAAGTATTCTCGAAATACAGCATAAACAACAAAGGCTTCCCTTTTCCGGGAGGCCTTTTTTATGTTATAAAACATAATATCACGAAATTTACACGCCTTTATTTGTCTTTTTCCCCTTTTTTTATCATCTTTGCCACGATTTGAACACTTATTCATTCTCTTTTTCACCATGAAGGATAATATTTTTCTCCGCATCTGGCACTTCTATTATGAAGGTTTTAGCTCCATGACTCTGGGCCGAACATTGTGGGCCATTGTCTTGGTCAAACTCTTCATCATGTTTGCCATTCTCCGCGTCTTTTTCTTTCAGCCCACACTTACGGGCACTGACTATGAGAAGGCCGAGCAGGTTCGAGCCAATTTGGTGATAGGAGAGAAGCAATAACCACTTTCAGTATCAAAATTTCATTCATTATAATACTTTTATCATGGAATCTGTTGTAGATTGGTCAAGAGCGCAGTTTGCTCTCACCGCTTGCTACCACTGGATGTTTGTGCCGCTTACGCTTGGCCTTGGCATCATCGTGGCTTTGTTCGAGACTATTTATTATCGCACCCGCAACCAGGAGTGGCTCAAGATTTGCCAGTTCTGGGCCATGCTGTTTGGCGTCAATTTTGCCATTGGTGTTGCCACGGGCATCATTCTCGAGTTCGAGTTTGGCACCAACTGGAGTAACTATTCGTGGTTTGTGGGCGATATTTTTGGTGCACCACTGGCCATTGAGGGTATCTTTGCATTTTTCTGCGAGAGCACTTTCTTTGCCGTTATGATGTTTGGCTGGAAGAAGTTCTCGGCCGGTCAGCACTTGGCTGCTACCTGGCTCACGGCTATTGGTGCCACTTTCTCTGCGTGGTGGATTCTTGTGGCCAACTCGTGGATGCAGTATCCTGTTGGCATGGAGTTCTCGCCCGAACAGATGCGCAATGTCATGACCGACTTCTGGGCCGTGGCCTTCTCGCCAGTGGCGGTCAATAAGTTCCTCCACACCGTGCAGGCTGCGTGGTGTCTGGGCGGCGTGTTTGTGCTGGGCGTCAGCAGCTGGTATCTGCTCAAGGGTCACAATCAGGAGTTCGCTCTCAAGTCAATCAAGGTGGGTGGCATTGTGGGCACAATAGGCATTCTTATGTCAATGCTCACGGGCGATGGCGCTGCTGTTCAGGTCACCAAGACTCAGCCCATGAAGCTCGCTGCCATGGAGGGCCTTTATGAGGGACAGGAGGGCACCCCGCTCATTGGCTTTGGCATTGTCAACCCAGACAAGCGCTATGACAACGATGAGGAGGCAATGCTGTTCGAAATCTCTATACCCAAGGGCCTTTCTTTGCTGGGTCGTCATGATCTGAATGCCTTCATTCCGGGCGTCAAGGATATTGTTGAGGGCAAGGATATGATCGATGGCGAAGTCATCAACACCGTGCCTTATGCCGAGCGCATTGAGCGTGGCAAGATGGCGCAGACAGCACTGCGTCAGTATAGCTCTGCCCGAAAGAGCGGCGACAAGCAGGGCATGCAGCAGGCCGAAGAGAAGCTGCGCGAGCACTATCCATTCTTTGGCTATGGCTATTTTGAGTCGGTCGATGAGGCCATTCCTAACGTGCCGGCCGTGTTCTATATGTTCCACATCATGGTCATTCTGGGCGGATATCTGCTCGTTTATCTCTGCTTCAGCCTCTTTATGGCCTATCGCAAACCCCAGTGGCTCACCGTGCGCTGGAAGGGAATCATGCTCTTCCCCGCAGTGGCGCTTCTCTCTATTCCGCTTGTGTGGATTTGCCATCAGTGTGGTTGGGGCGTTGCCGAAATGGGTCGCCAGCCATGGACCATTCAAGACATTCTCCCTGTTCAGGCAGCCATCTCGAGCCTCGAGTCTTCGCAGGTCATGCTCACATTCTGCCTGTTTGCGCTCCTTTTCACCGTGCTCCTTATTGCCGAAGTAGGCATCATGATCAAGCAGATCAAGAAGGGCCCGGCGCAAGAATAATCCCCATTTTTCTATACATTATATAATAATAGCTTGTTATGTCATACGAGTTTCTTCAAGAATATTGGTGGTTTCTCATCAGTTTGTTAGGCGGCTGTCTGGTGTTCCTGCTCTTTGTTCAGGGCGCGCAGAGCATGTTTTTACAACCTATGTCCGAAGCGCAGCGTGAGCGCATGGTCGATACTGTGGCCCATCGCTGGGAGCTCACATTCACCACGCTTGTCGTCTTTGGCGGTGCTTTTTTCGCCTCGTTCCCGTTGTTCTATTCCACCAGCTTTGGTGGCGCCTATTGGGTTTGGATGCTCATTCTCTTTGGCTTCGTGGTGCAGGCCGTGAGCTATAAATATCGTCGTGCCGAGGGTAATTTGTTGGGCCGAAAGACCTACGATTTCTTCCTCTTCCTCAATGGCATTTTGGCTCCTGTGCTTCTTGGCGGCGCTGTTTCAACCTTCTTCTTCGGCAGCGATTTCACCATCGAAAAGAGCCTCATTGCTCACGATGGCGGCGTCATTTCACAGTGGGGACCACTGCATGGCCTCGAGGTTTTGGCCGACTGGCGCGTTGTTGTTTTCGGCCTCATGGTGCTTTTCCTCTCGCGCATTCTGGCCAATCTGTGGTATCTTAATCAGATTTCCGACGATCTTGACATCCGTGCCTGGAATCGCCGTCAGTTGCTCATCAATGCCATCTTCTTCGTGCCGCTTTTCCTTGTCGTGGTGGGTTTGCTTGTTTTGTCCGATGGTTATGAAACCATGGGCGAACATCAGTTCCGCATTGTCGAGAACAAGTATTTCCACAATCTTTTTGGCAATATCATCTGTCTGGTCTTCTTCCTTGTGGGTGTTGTCAATGTGCTCAATGGCATTATCATGAGCCTCATTCGCCACGATGCGCGTTTTGGCATCTGGGTCACTGGCCTGGGCACCATCATGGTTGTCATGTCACTGTTCTGGGTGGCAGGTTACTTCAACACGCCATACTATCCATCGGCCACCGATTTGTCTTCATCGCTCACCATTTATAACAGTTCATCGTCTGAGTTTACCTTGCAGGCCATGAGCGTAGTGAGCCTCTTCATTCCTTTTGTGCTGGCATACATCGTATGGGTCTGGCGCAAGTTTACCAAATAATTTCTTCCCCGTTTATATATATGCAAAGCGATGCTCTCTGTTCATTCAGGGAGCACCGCTTCTTTTTTTTGTCGTTTCGTTGTTATGGAATCCAGTGACGGTTTATCTCGGTCACCTTGCCGTTTTCAATCACCACGCGCGTGTTGAGCTCAAAGAAATAGTCGCGGCTTGTTTCAGACAGGTTGTCGAAGTAAGCCTTCTGGTTGGTTCTAATCGTGTCCGAAGGGCTCTTGAAGTCCTCGCCGCAATCAATGATGATAAAGTCATCGGCCAGCATGAGTTGTGCCTTGCCCAGCGTTGAGTAAACCGAGTGGTCGTTCCAGATGGTGGCTCGATAGGTTCCGCCCTCGGCAGGCATGAGTTCTGCGCCGCCCTCCTCAAGGCCGTTGTTGATTGTGATGCCACTGTTGCCGGGCGTTATTGACGTGATCACCATTGGGCTGCCCTCATACACAAGCGTGTCGCCAATCTGCATCTGGCTTATCTCTGCGGCATCATAGAGGTCCTCGTTCATCACCGTCACGCTCAGGCTGTTGCCGCGCCAGTTAAAGTCATCGTACTTGAACTGCACGGGCAGGGTGCAATCGGTCAGTGCTTCGAGCCTGATGCCACTGTCGAGCGGAGCAATGTGCTTGTGGCTTTGCTCTTTGTTTGCGGTGCATGCCACTGTGAGGCAAATGGCCATGGCGCATAAAACTTGAACTTTCATCATATTCATAAGTTTTTATTTTTTTTTTGCCGAAATTGCTGTTCATCTTTTTTTTGTCGATGCAAAGATAGCGGCTTTTGGCGTAATTACCAAAATTTGAAAAACTATTTTTGCTTTTTTGTTTTTCGTGTCGAAAATTAACACTATCTTTGCACATGATATTTTGAAAAATTGAAAATTGAGTATGAAACATTCCATTCTGTTTTTCCTGTTGGCAACAGCTGCTTTGCTGCCTTCTGCAGTTACCGCTCAGCAAAATGAGCCAGCCTTGACCCGATATAAAGAGTTCAAACAGGTGCTCGAGGCGCCGCTTGTGCTCGATACGGTGAAGATTGATGACATGCTGGCAAAGTGGGAGGCCGAAGAACCGCAGGCTGTTGAGTTGCAGTCGGCCAAGTTTCAGTATTTGCTCAAGAAAGCTTTGCTCGATATAGAGATGGCTGTCAGCCCATTGGACGAAAATACGGCTATGCTGCCTGCTATTCCGGGGTTGTATGAGAATCTGCAAATCACCAACCACTGGATACTAAAAGACAAAGGCCATGCAATGGAGAACTATGCCAAGGCATACGAAATTCTTGACAAAGCCATTGCCGAACATCCTGAGCGCCTGGACCTTTTGGCCTGGAAGATGGATGGCTATATGCAGAAGTTTGAGCACAGACGTGGCATGCTGACGGCTTTCGAGATGCTGCAAAAGAGCCGCGAGAATGGGCATAACTGGACAATGCTATATGGCGAGAAAGTTGGTGAAGAAGCTGAGGATCAGTTGGCTTATGAAGGAATTATTTCCTTGCTCGATCATAATGAATTTTCCTTGGCCCAGATTATGATAGACTCACTGCAGAGCTACAATCCTAAGACTGTGTGCCGCATTGCTAATGGTCTTTTGCTGGAGTGCAAAATGCAACCCGATTCGGCCGTGAATATATATAAGGAACTGGAGGCCGACTTCCCCAACAATCCGGAACTGCAGTTCCGCATCTTGAACAACCTCATCGGGCAAGGAAAGAACGACGAGGCAAGACCCTATGCGCAGGCTTTGGCGGCTAATCCCGACCCAGACATTGCGGCGCGTGGCAAGGAAATTTTGGCCGAAATTGAGCCTATTGCCTGGCAGTATGAGGCCATGGAGCAGTGGATGCAAGCCAATGCCGGGGAGTATGAGGCGATAAGAAACCGCTTTGTGGCGGGCGATGAGACTTTGACCCGCGCCGATCTGGTGCATCTGTATTATGGTCAGGCTTTCACCGAGGGCTATTCGCTTTTCGCCTTCAGGGCACTGATGGAAGCCTTCAATAAAGAGGCCGACTATGAGAAGTGTCTCACACTCTGCAAGGCTGCGCTCGAGAAGACTCCGGCTGCTTTCACGGCCTTGTTTTATGGTGCTATGAGTGCAAGGCAAATGAATGATAATGATGTGTTTAAGAACTATGCTCTGCGCTTGCGCCAGATATCGCAGATGATTATGAGCCTGGGCAATGGTTCGGACATGAAGCATGCTATGCCAGTGCTGTGGGTTGACGAGGAATACTCCATTCTCAGCAATGTTGGACAGTTTGTTTCGCAGACGCTTTATCACACCGATGAGGGCGATATTGACTGCCTTGTGTTTGCCTCAGACCTCGAAATTCCCGCTATGGGCGAGGATGGCCAGATTACGGTCGAAAACAAGCACAATGAGCAGCAGTATTATTTCAATATCTCGTACTCATCGCGCGCCATGAGCAAAGAACTATCGGGCCATGGAAAGAAAGATCTGGGACAATAATTGTAGTTGAATACACATCAATAAAACTTCTTATAGTTAAAAAATATAGCGTGCCGCTCACGATGGAGTAGCACGCTATATTTATATATGTAGGCGATAAATATTATTCGATAAAAATGAACATTTCCGAATTTTACAAGTGATTGGATTTCGGGAGCCCTATCTTTGCGCCGTGTTTAATTTTAAGGTAACAAGATTATGGTACAGTATGTAAGGTATTTTTCTGCTGCTGTCTTTGGCTCGTCAGTGTGTATGTCGACCATGGCACAAGAGATTTTTGGCACAGTCAATGACAAGGATGGTGCTCCGCTGGAGTTTGTGAATGTTGCGTTGTATAACCCATCGGACACTACTTTGGTGCAAGGAACGGTAACAGACAAGGAGGGTGGCTTTATCTTTCACAACTGCAATCCGCAGATTTATCTGCTGCGTGCATCGATGGTGGGTTTTGCCACTATTGAACAACTGGTGGATAAAGATAGGGTTGGCACATTGATTCTCAGCGAAGACTCAAAGCTGCTGGATGAGGTCACAGTCAAGGTAAATCGCCCGCAGTACAAAATGACGGGGGAAGGTATCAGCGTGAATGTGAAGAACTCTGTGCTTTCGAACATGGGCAGTGCCATTGATGTATTGAGCCAACTGCCACGAGTCAATGTGGAGGGAGATGCTGTGAGCGTCTTTGCCAAAGGCACACCTCTTATTTATATAAACAACCGCCTGGTGCGCGACAAAAGTGAGCTGAAGCGACTGAAATCGGATGAAATCAAGGATGTGGAGGTGCTGACCAACCCGGGCGCAAAATACGATGCTCAGGTCGAATCGGTGATCCGTATCAACACGCTCAAGGTGGCAGGCGATGGCTTCAGCTTCCGTACAGAGAACAACGCCAGGACCAACTATGATATGGCTGGAGGATATACCGAAGAGTATGTTAAATATCGAAAGAAAGGGTTCGAGATGTTTGGTACGGGGCAGTTCAACTCGGGCATCTTTAGGGAAGACCAGACGCTGGTCACCGACATCTATGCCCAAGACCATGTGCGCGTGGATGGCGTGGATGATGTAAAGGCCAGGGTTAATAGTCTAAACTTCAATGCTGGCTTCAACTATGATTTCAATACGCGACACTCGATCGGAGCGGACTATTCATATGGAACTATCACTCACTTTGATGCCAAATCGACCTGCCTGACACAAAAGGTATATCGTAATGGTGTTTTCGAGGATTTCCTCGACGAAGAGATGATTCAGTCAGAGAAACCACATAATCACGATGTCAACGCCTATTATGTGGGCAAGATAGGCAAATGGAGTGTTGATGCGAACTTCAGCTACCACTTCGGAAAGAGCTCGGAAAGCGAGCAGACCACAGAGATTAGCCAAACGGCTGATTCGCGTGTGGTGAATACTGTCTCTCAATCCACTGGTAAGCTCTGGGCTGGCAAAATTATCCTTACATATCCTATATGGAAGGGTAAGTTGAGTTTCGGTCATGAGATAACAAGCAGCAACACAATGTATGACTACAGCAACCTGCAGCATATCGTGGCGTCGGCTAACAACGAAATCAAAGAGAGTAATGCTGCCGTATTTGCAGAGTACGGTTTTGCGATTGGAGATTGGCGGCTGAATGCAGGACTTCGTTATGAGCATGTGACTTCTGACTACTATGCTGAGAATATCTGGCAGAAGGCACAGAGCCGCAACTATGACAATTTCTTCCCCAATGCTTCGGTGTCATGGCGTAAGAACGGAACTGGGTTGCAATTGTCCTATACTTGCAAAACTAGTCGCCCCGACTACTCGCGCCTGAGTAACAAGGTGAAGTATGACAACCGCTATCTCTATGAGGGTGGCAACCCCTACCTGCAGCCTTCTGTCAGTCAGAATGTCGAATTTTCGGCTATCCGCCCATGGTGGAACGTGAGTTTAGGCTACTCACATATAAAGGATGGATTCCAGTACATCCTCGGACTCTATAAGGATCAGCCTATAGCCTTCGGTGTATATCGAAACTTCAATGCCGCTGACAAGTTGCATGCTTCCATTGTGCTTTCGCCCAAATTCGGATGGTACCAGCCGCAACTGGAGCTGGGGTACATCCAGCAATTCATCGACGCCAAGCAATATAATGTCGAAAAAGATATGAATCGTGCTGGTTTTAAGGTCAAGGTGAAGAACAGGATGGTTTTCCCTCACGACCTGAGTATCCTGCTTAACCTGAATTATATGACCGACCAGTATCACTGGCTGGTGCATCAGAAAGCTGCATTTGTGGCAGATGCAAGAATCGTAAAATCGTTCTGGAACAAAGCCCTTACGTTGAATCTTTCCGCCAACGACCTCTTCCATACCTGGAGACAGAAGGTGGATATATGGGGCAACCATGTGAATATTGGAAAAAACAACGACCAGCACTTGAGCGATATCTCCCTCACGGTCACCTATCAGTTCAACACAACTCGTAGCCGATACAAGGGTACTGGCGCAGGCAAGGCGGAAAAGGACAGAATGTAATTGAAAGGAATGAAAATGATAATAAGGCAATTGATTTTCCTGGCGCTATTGTTTTTGTTGCTATTTTGTTTGTGCGAACCCGTCTCGGCTGGCCAGCACAGAGCAATATGCAATGCAGGATGCAAAACAGACAACGATACATTAACAACCCAACAACAAAACGGTAAAATGAAAACGGCAATCATTTATTGCTCAAAATATGGTACGACCGAGAAAATCTGTCAGACCATCGGGTCGCAACTCTCAGAGGAAACGGAGGTGACTCTTTATAATCTTAAGGAGCAAGTGCCAGTTATTTTGGATGATTACTCGGTCGTGATTCTCGGCACTCCCATTTACGCAAGCAAGCCTCGGAAAGAAATGGTGTCATTCTGCAGCAGGAACGAAGAGGCATTGCTCAGGAAGCGCCTGTTTCTCTTTGTTTGCGGCATGGATAAGGAACATGCCATCGAAGAAATCGAGAAGAGTTATTCACCTCAGTTAATAAGTCATGCTGTTGATACTGTGTTCTTTACGGGAGAATATCTGCTTGACAAGATGAAATACGGTGACCGCCTGCTGCTGCGAATGTTCTTCAAGGTGAAGGAATCGCAACTCAACAATTACACAAACGATGTTAAAATAATCACAGACAAAATCAAGACAAAATGAAACTCATCGAACAAAACAGTAATTTTGCAATGGCGAGTGTAGGGAAGTTCAGCAATCTGGAGGGCAAACACTTTGTCAAAGATCTGCTTCAGACCACCTCGATGGAGGTCTCAATCACTTCACTTGCGCCTGGCGAGAAGTCGCTCTATCATCAGCACCGCCAGAACGAGGAGCTTTTCATCATAGTTGCGGGTATTGGACTCATGCTGCTGGATGGCGAATACTACAAGATAGAAGAGGGAAGCCTAATCAGAGTGGCACCATCTATTGGTCGAGGTTTGGAAAATAATGGCGTTGAACCATTGAAATTCATCTGTATTCAAGCCAAAGTAAACTCATTAGAAGGTTATACGCTGACTGACGGGAACCTTGTAAAGCAATAATATATCGCTCGAGATAGCAAAAAATAATAAAACTGCAGCAAAACGAAATTAAATCCGACGATTAAGTTTCTTTTTGTTGTAGTTTTGCGAGTTTTTCAGTAATATTTGCACCTATAAAAGAGATATTCCAGATGATAAAGACATTCACCATACTGCCAGCACCGCCACTCCGCTCGCTTGTGCATCACTATTGGGTAATGCGCACTGATGGCGAAACTGTTAACGAAAGCATTTTCCCGCCCACTTGCATGAAGTGGATCTTTCATCGTGGCACACCATTCGCAATAGATGGAGCATTCGATGTGGATAGGAAAGCCACCGTGTGCTTGCAGTACGAACATGCAGTATCGGTAAATAGCTGCAGTGGGGCGCTCGATATGATATGTGTCTTTTTCCGACCTTATGCTACCAAGGCCATTATGGGGGTGTCGGCAGGAGAACTGACCGGGCGACTCATTGACCTGGAAGAGATGGGTGACTTGGAAATTACACGTCTGAAATATAGGGTGAATAGCGCCGAAAACAATGACGAGGCTATACAGCTTATAGAGACTTTTCTTTTGGACAAGATCAAATCGACCGAAGTAACTCTGTATCTGAATCAGCTTGAACGAACCTTTGAAATGCTCAATAGTAATCCGCTTATCCGAATCTCTGAACTCGCTGGGTCAGCTTGTCTTTGTGAACGACAATTCAGAACCGTTTTTGAGGAACATGTTGGGGTTTCGCCT
>JAUNCV010000012.1:21309-22985 GCA_030526445.1 Bacteroidales bacterium
ATGCTGAATCTGCTGGTCACGAATCCTTCGCTTTCATTCGAGGAGTTGTATTTAGAGGGCGATCTGACCGATTATTCGCACCTTAACAAAGAGTTCCATCATTTTACGAATATGACTCCGCGCGAATATCTGGAATCCCTGCGAAAAATTCAGGCAGACAACATGCTCGATGTGTACCAATCGTACTATGATACACAAAGATAAAAATCCAGTAGTGTCAATATCTAGTACGCAATTATGAGCATAAAAAAATAGCGTGCCGCTCACAATTGAGTAGTACGCTATAATTATCTATGTAATTAATATCTAGTCAGTTATTACTTAACCTCCTTGCCTCTTAACAGAGGTTATCTCGTTGGTTATTATTTAACCTCCTCGAAGTCCACATCCTGTGGCTCATTGTTCTGAGCACCGCCCTGCTGACCTGCACCTGGGTTTGCACCTGGCTGGCCATACATGTTCTGAGCATTGGCGTGGAGAATCTGCTGGAGCTCCTCGGTAGCAGCGTCGATAGCTGGGATATCCTTAGCATCCTTGGCAGCCTTGAGCTTAGCAACGATAGCCTCGATCTGAGACTTCTGGTCGGCAGGAATCTTGTCACCAGCCTCCTTGAGCTGCTTCTCAACCTGGAAGATCATAGAGTCGGCAGCGTTGATCTTGTCAACCTTCTCACGCTCAGCCTTGTCAGCAGCCTCGTTAGCTGCAGCCTCAGCCTTCATGCGCTCAATCTCCTCCTTTGAAAGACCAGAAGAAGCGGTGATGGTGATGTGCTGCTCCTTGCCGGTGCCCTTGTCCTTAGCAGTTACGTTGAGAATACCGTTAGCGTCGATGTCGAAGGTTACCTCGATCTGAGGAACACCACGTGGAGCTGCTGGGATGCCATCGAGGTTGAACATACCGATCGACTTGTTATCCTTGGCAAACTGACGCTCGCCCTGGAGAACGTGAATCTGTACGGCTGGCTGGTTGTCGGCAGCGGTAGAGAATACCTCAGACTTCTTGGTTGGGATAGTGGTGTTAGCGTCGATGAGCTTGGTCATTACGCCACCAAGGGTCTCGATACCGAGTGAGAGAGGAGTAACGTCGAGGAGAAGGATGTCCTTGCCACCTGCAACATTCTCACCTGCGAGGATACCGCCCTGAACAGCAGCACCTACTGCTACAACCTCGTCTGGGTTAACGCCCTTTGAAGGAACCTTGCCGAAGAACTTCTCAACCTCGCGCTGTACAGCTGGGATACGTGAAGAACCACCTACGAGGATTACCTGATCGATCTGTGAAGCAGAGAGCTTAGCGTTGCTGAGAGCGCGGCGGCATGGCTCGATGCATGCAGAGATAAGATCGTCGCAGAGAGCCTCGAACTGAGCACGGGTCAAGGTCTTGTTCAAGTGCTTTGGAGCACCACCTGCCATGGTGATATATGGCTCGTTGATCTCGGTAGAGGTTGAAGATGAGAGTTCGCACTTAGCCTTCTCAGCAGCCTGCTTGATGCGTGAGAGTGCCATTGGATCGAGACGGAGGTCGATGCCCTCTTCCTTCTTGAACTCGTCGCACAACCAGTCAATGAGCTTGTTATCGAAGTCGTCACCACCAAGGTGAGTGTTACCATCGGTAGAAAGTACCTCGAATACGCCATCAGAGAGATCGAGAATAGAGATATCGAAAGTACCGCCACC
>JAUNCV010000198.1 GCA_030526445.1 Bacteroidales bacterium
GACAGAAACGGACATGTTGATGATTTGACCAGTGACCCTCGCCTTCAGCTTTTCGACCAAAAGGGAGATTGTGTGAAGGAATTCTTTCCTGTTAACAAGGTGAAATTCTCACACTCTTCAAAGCATTTGGTGCTCTCGACCCGTGTGCCTGATTCGAGCAGAAATATTCGAAGCAAGCGTGCTCTTGAAGCGCTTCCAATGGATACACTTCGTATTCTGACATTGGGCAAAAAGGGGGTTGAAGTTGTTGAGGAAATTGATTCGCTCCGCAACTTCAAGTTGGCTGGAGAGGCTGACTGGATTGCCTTCCAGCGTTTCAAGAAGGACTCAACTCTGCATGTTCGAGCACTGGCCGATACTGCTGAAATTCGTTTGAACAAGGTATCTGAATACGGATTTTCGAAGAAGGGAGCCTCTCTTTATTGGGTTGCCGATTCGGCCCTTTGGGTGATGAATTGTGCTACTGGTGAGCGTCAGATGATTAAGAAGGGAAGTGGCAAGTTCTCGAAAATGGCGTTCGATGAAACTGGTAATCAGATTGCCTTTTATTATAGCGAAGCCCCAAAGAATGCATTGGCTGGAACGGGAGTTTCGCTTTGGTATGCATCGATCGGAAATGAGGCACGACTGCTTTCGGATAGTGTGAACACTGTTTATCCTGAGGGTTGGGTTGTGAGTCCTTTCGCCCCACTCACTTTCTCAAAACAGGGTCATCGTCTCTTCTTCGGCACTGCACCTGCTCCTCGCGAAAAGGACACGATTCAGGCTATCAGCAGCCGTCCGAATGTTCAGATCTGGAGCTATGATGAGCCAGAGGAATACATCGTTCAGGAGACAAACAAGGCAAGAGATGCTAAGCGCGCTTATTTGGCCATGTGCCAGCTTGCCGATGGTAAGCTTTATCAGATTGCTAACAAGCGTTACCCCCATGTGTCATTGCCTGCTGACCATACAGGAGATTGGGCCCTTCTTCGACACACAGAGAGCTATTCTTTGAGCTCAATGTGGGAGGCTGCAGTCCGTTCTGATTATGTTGCATACAATCTCCTCACGGGCGAAAGTCGTAAGATTCGCGAAGCAGATTATACTTCATACCGTCTTTCTCCTTCGGGTCGATACGCTATCGGCTATGCTCAAACCGATAGTCTTTGGAGAAGCATCGACCTTGCTACTGGTGAGAGTTATGACCTCACTTCGCCCAAAAACTTTATTGCATGGGATGAGTAAAATGACACTCCGATGCATCCAGGAGCTGCGGGTCGAGCATATTGGCAGGCAGGAGAGGAGTATGTGATTATTTCCGATGGCTACGATCTTTATCGATTCCCAGTAAAGGGCGGCAAGTCGGAATGCCTTACTCTCAATGGTCGAAAAGAGAATATTCGATACACACTCAACGAACTCGATGAAGAGACCCGAGGCAAACAGGTTGATGTTGCTCAGTCTCATATCCTTACAGGTTTCAATACAGTTGATCGTACCTCTGGCTACTATAAGGTTAAGAATTTGCTTAAGCCTTCAAAACCAGTGGTGTTGGCTTGGGGTAAGTGTCGTTATGCTTCTCTTAATAAGGCTCAGGACGCCTCTGTTCTTACTTTCACTCAGCAGAGTTTTGAGCAGATGCCAGATATTTGGCGAACCGATCTGAATTTCCGCAAGCCAATGCAGCTTACTCGAATGGTTGACCAGCAGAAGCAGTTTATCTGGGGTTCGCCTGAGTTGATTCATTGGACAAGCTATAAGGGTGTTCAGCTGGATGGTGTTATTTATAAGCCAGCTAACTTCGACCCAACAAAGAAGTATCCGCTCATCGTAAACTTTTATGAGCGAAATGCTGATGAACTCTATTCTGCTCGCGTTCCTAATCCTGGACGTTCTACACCCGATTACCACATGTACCTTTCGCAAGGTTATGTAATCTTTAATCCGGATGTGCGCTATACTACAGGTCACCCAGGTGAAAGCTGCTATGATTGCGTAATGTCGGGCATCGATTCAGTTTGTGCTCTCGGATTCATTGACGAAAGCCGTATTGGTGCAACAGGTCATAGCTGGGGCGGTTATCAGGTGGCTTATCTCGCTACTCGAACCAACCGATTTGCTGCTATCGAAAGTGGCGCTCCTGTAGTCAATATGTTCAGTGCTTATGGTGGTATTCGTTGGGCAACTGGTCGTGCACGCGCTTTCCAGTACGAACATACTCAAAGCCGTCTCGGCACAACAATGTGGGAGAATCCGGAGATTTATGCCGAAAATTCGCCACTCATGCAAATGCATAAGGTGACAACTCCAATCCTGATTATGGCCAATGATACTGATGGTCACGTGCCATACACCCAAGGTATTGAGATGTTTGTAGCGATGAAGCGACTCAATAAACCCGCATGGTTGCTCAATTACACGGGTGAACCTCACTGGCCTTGCATGACATCGAATCGTGTCGATTTCCAGATTCGACTCCTTCAGTTCTTTAATCATTATCTGAAGGGCGAGCCAATGCCAACTTGGATGAGCGAAGGTATTCGTGCTGTTGACCAGCCTTACGAACTCGGTTATTAATAAAGAATAATGTCATTCTGAGACTCCTCAGAATGACATTATATTTTTATATTTTTGTTATGTCAGTATCCTTCGGCTCTGGATCGGACATAATCAGCATACATGCAATATAAATAATTATGCCAGGGAATGCAGAACTTGCAAATGTAAGGATTGCATAAATGGCGCGAACCAAAGTCGGATCAAAATTAAAGTATTCTGCGAATCCTCCACACACGCCATCTAAGCGTTTGTTTGTCGATTTTCTAAGTTTCTTCTCTTCCATAGTTGTATTGATTTAGTTCGTTATTTTTTTCTTTCGGTGCAAAGATGATATTTTTTTTATATTTTTGTATTAGTCGACAACATTGTTTTGTCAAAAAGAAAAAATAAGGCCATTACAAAGCAACTTTTGCGTTGCCTAAATAACCTTTTTTGAGATAAAAATTAGGGCTACTCTCGATTTTTTGTAATATAAAAATGACATTACAGAGCTCTGTGGTGTCATTTCTCCGCTATTTTAACACTTTTTTAGATTTTTAGGTCGTTGAAATTTGGAAACGTACATTTGAACCGCTATCTTTGCACCCGCTTAACAGGAAGAACAATCGGTTGAGCAACGATCTTTGAAAAGTTTGAGACTTGAAGAAGACTTTGGCTGGCTAGTTCAGCAAAAGTCATTCTTCTTGAAGATATAAGACAAGTAGTACAAAGTTTAGGTAGAGCGAGTGCAAAGCTTTACCGTCAATAGTAGCAACTCAGGAGTCACTTCAAATTTCTTTTAGTCAATACGCTCGCAAGAGCGATTAACGATATTTACAACGAAGAGTTTGATCCTGGCTCAGGATGAACGCTAGCGA
>JAUNCV010000013.1 GCA_030526445.1 Bacteroidales bacterium
TATTTAAATAAAGACAGCTTGTATTATTGAGAAGATTTGAGTATTTTTGCAATGACACAATATACTCAATAGATAAAAATACGCAGAAAAAAAGTTAAAACCAATGACACTGAAACAAATACTGAAAGACTGGACGTTGCCCTTCAGCATGGTGGTGGGCACAATAGGCTATCTGCTGTTCACGCAAGTGGCAGCCCTGCACGAAGCGAAAGTATTGCTGGTGAGTTTCGTGCCCTATCTGCTTCCATCGCTCATCTTTGTAATGCTCTTCTTCAGTTATTGCAAGATTGAACCGCGCGACTTGAAGCCACGCCGCTGGCATCTTTGGCTTATCCTGATTCAGATGGCCGAAGTGGGCGTCATGGTGTGGTGGCTCATGACACACGAAGCAAGCGAATGGCGTCCTTTGGCCGAAGCTTGGCTGGCCTGCTTCATTGCACCAATGGCAGCCGTGGGTGCTGTGGTGACACAAAAGATTGGAGGCAATGCCGCAACTGCTACCACCTACACCATCATTTCGAGTACCTTCACCGCTTTGGCTGTGCCATTGGTTTATCCGCTTGTGGAACCTGGCATCGGACTGACATTCATAGAGTTGTTCCTCAAAATCTTGTCACGCGTCTTCCCTACCATCATGGCACCTTTGGCTCTTGCGCTTCTGATGAAATGGTTCACACCCAAGGCGCATAGCTTTGTGGCCGAAAAATCGAAAGACTACAGTTTCTACCTTTGGGGCATCTGTACAGCGGTCAATACGGCACAGATTATTCGAAGCATCGTCTCCTCTCCCGGTTCGGGCTCTATGGTGGCATGGATATGCTTTACTGTCGGCATCATTGTCTGCCTGCAGTTTATCGTTGGCAAACACATCGGTTCAAAATATGGAGACAAAATTGCAGCCGGACAGGGTTTGGCACAAAAGAACACTGTGCTCTCCATCTGGATGGCCATGAGCTTTCTCAACCCTCAAGCTGCCATTGGTCCTGGAGCCTGCCTGCTTTGGCAAAACCTGTTCAACAGCTGGCAGATCTGGCAGCACCAAAAAGAGTCATCACTTAAGACCAAGGCCGGTCATAAGTGATGACTGACCTCGGTCTTAAGTGATGACCGATTTGTTTAACTATTTACTACTATTTCTTTGTAGTTATAAACATCACACCATTCTTGGCACGAGGATGATCTTTGATGTACTTGCCAATGGTAGCTTCGTCCTTCTTGATTTCCATGCTTTCAATGTTCGAAGGTTTAAGAACATTATCGGCCTCTTCTTCAGGAAGCACGACTCCATCTACAACAACGAGCCAACGAACAGCCTTCTTTGCCTCCTGATTAGCAGCGGGCGCTCCTGGAAGTTTGAAGGTAACTGGCATCACAAACTTGAGACGAACAGGCTCACCATTGGTCTTACCTGGCTCCCACTTAGGCATAGACTCTACCACACGAATGGCTTCAGCCTGCAGCAATGGGTCATAGTCCTTCTTCATTGGGGTGACTTGTGAGACACTGCCATCTTTTTCGATAATAAACGAAAGCACAATGCGGCCTTGAATCTTCTTTGCAACAGCCTCTTCAGGATACTTCATGTTGTTCTGTACAAACTCCATCAAGGCATTCTCTCCGCCGGGGAAACGAGGCATAACTTCACACATCGTCACAACAGTATCACTCTGTAATGCAACAGTGTTTTCATCAGGCTGTGGCGTGTTTACAGCATCATTTGCTTCTGCCTTGGCAGTAAGAACGAAAGCCAAGAACAAGGTTGGAACCATTGCCAGATAACGGCATTTGGCACCACGGAGGTTGATCATGTTGTTCATCATAACGATTCTAAGTTTTAGTTTATTACGTTTGAAACCATTAACCAACGCGAGGCCAGCGGGCCCTGCCGCCTTGCGGATTAACAGAAGTTGATATTGCGAGGCATTTACGCCATGTTGAAGAACTGCCTGATCGGCTTGATATTCATGCACCTGCGAAAGCGCATCGGAAAGCATCCAGACAAATGGGTTCCACCACTGCAAGCTCATGACCGATATAAGCAGTATTCGGTCAAAACTATGATAATGAGCTATATGCGCCTTTTCATGAGCCACAATGGTGTCACCATTCTCGGCATAATCTTCGACCGAAATAACCATACTCTTCATCCAACTGAACGAGGGAATAGATTGCGAGGGAAGGATGAGCGTTGTGCCATCGGCAAGCTTTTCGGTAACATGAGCAGGATTGTGCAAAATTCTGTAAAGACGCACAATACCACAAATCTGCCAAAACAGGAACACCAAAGTGCCGATGAGCCAAACTGCCATGAGAATATGCAACCAATGAGCCTCGAGCCATGAGGTTTCGGACACAATCTGAGCATTTTCAAAAACTAAAGTTCCTTCCTGTAGCTGCAAGTCTCCAAACTGTACAACTTGTCTGGCTTCAGGCTGTATCTGTGGCTGAATCCATGCAACAATAGAGGCCGGAAGTGTATGATGCATAAACGGCATGATAAGGCTCAATGCCATAATAGACAGAAGGATAGCTCGGTTAAGAGCGAAAAAATGCTCTTTACGAAGCAGCAACTGAAAAGGTATGTAGAGCACAGAAAGCACTAACGCCGACTGTAACAGATAAATGAAAAACTGCTCCATAACGCTATTTTTTTACCAATGTTAACAACTCTTCAATATCCTTGGCCGAAAGTTTTTCCTCCTGTACAAAGAACGACAGAAGCGATTTAGCCGAACCATCGAACAAAGTCTTTTTGACCTCCTGCATGGCTCGTCGGCTATACTCCTCCTTGCTTTCGAGCGGAAAAAAAGTAAAGGTTCGGCCCGAAAGTTTCTTCGACTCAAGATAGCCTTTCTTCTCCAATATTTTCATAAAAGTGGCCAGCGTGGTGTATGCTGGTTTTGGCTCTTCATAATGTTCAAGCACGTCATAGACAGTGCCACCATTGGGCATCTCCCACAAAATGTTCATGACAGCCATTTCACTTTTGGTCAAAGTCTGATTTCTCATTGCTACAATATTAATAATGTTAGCGCATAAGTAAAACACAACAGTATGTTTTATTGACTTATGCGCTGCAAAGATATACTAAACTTTTCGAATACGAAACTTTTAGTACAAGTTTTTCTTCAATGCGAAAAAGATTTAACTTCTATTGTTCGTATTTACTACGAATTTATTAGTATTTAACATTTCGTGCCGAAGAGATTGGCCAAGGGCGTTCAAAAAATAATAGCAAATTGCTACCGAAGCCTTCCCGATATTATCCCGATAGAATCCCGATACATTCCCGAAGGTTGAGCGAAAAAAGAGAAATAGCAAAAAGAAAGTTTCGTCCCGATGAACTGCTTTCTTTTTGCTATAATTTCAAATTTGATTATCTATCGAGTTAGTATCGAGTATATATCGAGTTTCTACCGAGTTGCTATTTGATTCATATTGTTAAGAACAAACTTCACGGTTCGAAACTCTTTATCTATCCGAAGAAGAGGAGAAAGAAATTATAAACGAATAGTGATAAGGCTGCGTGCCCGGAAGCGTGTATTGGGGCAAAGTGCGTCGGCCCCAGGTGTCGGCTCCACCTACACCATGAATACCAAGATCAATGTTGACATTCACAAATTCACCTCGCTTCAGTTCGCTGGGATGGGTCGCAACAGCAAGGTTCTCTTCAGCATAATCCCACACACGGAAACAGAGAGGCTGCTGACCCATAATATGTAATGTATGATTTTTTCCGGCAAGCGAGAACCAACGCACATCACAACGGTTAGCATTGTCCTGCGGACGAATGTAATCGTAACCAAAATCAGCGAGCGACATTGAGTAACGACCGATGAATTGTGAATGCTTTCGGTCTGGGTAATTCTCCCACGGACCTCGACCATACCACTCTATTTGCTGATAATCGGCTGGCAACTGAAGACGCATACCAAACTTTGGTATCAGAGGAATATCTTCTGCAAGTGGCTGATAATCGGCCTCCACACGCACTTCTCCTTGCTGATTGATGCAATAAGAAAGTTGATAGGTTGCGCCCACCGAAAGTTCAAAAGTATATTTCAACACAAGGAAACCGCCTTGTTCTTGTGTCTCAAAACTTATCAGTCTTCGGGTTGCTCCGGCATGCTCCCACGGAGCCACACGAGCAGCAAACCCAGCGGCACGCTGATTATCGTTTTCGGGTTTCCAGAAGTAGGGTTCAAGAGGAGCGTGAAGCAGATTTTCGCCCTCAGACATAATTTCAGTCAATGAGCCATACTCATCGAAACGGAAGGCGTATTTATTGGTAGAAACAATGAAGCCAAGAAGGCCTTCGTCAATCACAGTTGGTGCTTTCGTTCCTGAAGCCTCAAGTTGTGGATAAACATACTGCCCCACAACGAACTGGTCTCGAGCAACGACATCGCCTTTCTTGCCCCATAGTTTATCCTCCTTCAATCGGGCACACACACTGATAAGCTGCTCGCCATTGACTATTTCCGAGGTCTCTTCATAGTCAAAATCATTGAGGCTGACAAACGGATCCATGCTTTGCTTTACAATCTGACCATTCTCATAACCGAACCAAATGGGCGCATAAACATGCTGCACTTCATAAAAATGCGGATTAGGGGTGCGATCCGGAGCCACAATACCATTACAGCAGAAGTTGCCATCGTTGGGCCTATCGCCAAAGTCTCCACCATAGGCCCAATCCTGTCCTTCGGTCTTGAGTCCCTGATCGACCCAATCCCAAATGGCGGCACCACAGATGCTCGAATCGGCATAAATGACATCCCAATACTCCTTAAGATTGCCGACAGAGTTGCCCATAGCATGCGCATACTCGCGCATCATAAAGGGCATATTTTGCTCTTGATGCGCGCGTTGACGAAGTTCTTCTGGATAGAGATAGCTATCATCATGGATGGTGGTATGACGCAAATCTGGAGCATCGTAGAAAACGGGACGAGAAAGATCGAGATTCTCTATAGCTTCGCGCATAGCCAACAGATTGGGGCCCACACCGCCTTCGTTGCCCAAACTCCACAATGTGACCGAAGGATGATTCTTATCGCGCTCAACAAGACTAACTGCTCTATCAACATGTGCAGACATCCAATCGGGCTGTTCGCCCATATAGGCATTGGCATATCCATAACCATGGCTCTCCTGATTGGCTTCGTCCATGACAAAGATGCCATAGCGGTCGCAAAGTTCGTAGAGGTAAGGATCATCGGGATAATGCGAGGTGCGAAGGAAGTTGATATTTGCTTGCTTCATAAGAGTAATGTCCTGTTCATAGGTTGCTCGATCCACATATCGGCCCGTAACGGGATGATGGTCGTGACGGTTCACACCTCGCAGTTTTACATTCTTGCCATTCACCTTGAGCACTTCGCCCACAACCTTTACCTCCTTGAAGCCGGTGTGGTTTTCGAACCTCTCATCACCGGCTATAACTGAAACAGGATAGAGATGAGGATCGTGTGCCGACCAAAGATGCACATTATTAATTATAGTGCGCAGAGAAACAAGTGTTGTATCACCCGGAACCAAACGCTTGATGGTGTGCAATAGTTTTTGCCCATCGATAAGTACCTCTATAGGAATATTCTTTGCTATTTTGGTGCCGTTGTTACATACCTTGACTTCGGCCACAAACTGACCATTTCCTTCAGACAAAGAAGGAATGGCTTTGAACGAATAATCGGCAATATGCACCTGAGGACGCACCCACAACTGAACAGGTCGGAAGATGCCTGAAAGGCGCCACATATCCTGATCTTCAAGGTAACTGCCATCGCTCCAACGATAAACCTCGACTGCAAGTTTATTGCTTCCTTCGTGCAAGAAACTGGTCACATCAAACTCTGCTGGCGACATTGAGTTCTGACTATAGCCAACACGCTCGCCATTGATCCACACATACATGGCCGAATGCACACCGCCAAAGTGTAGAATCAAAGTTTTTTTCTTCATCTCTGATGTAACCTCGATTGTGGTGACATACTGTCCCACTGGATTACGATGATCAAAAGCATACCATTCGGCAGGAGGTGCGCCCGTTACCTTCGGCTCGTCGCGCAAGAATGGATAATTAATATTTGTATAAATAGGTTTGCCAAACCCCTGCAGCTGCCAATTGCCAGGAACCGAGATTTTATCCCAGGATTGGGTATCAAAATCTGCAGAATAGAAATTCTTTATACGAGAGTCAGGATCTTTTGACCAATGGAAAGACCACTGGCCATTGAGCGAAACAATTTCTGAGCATTCTGCCTCTTTTGAAGGCAGCTGCAAAGTTGCATGATAAGGCAATTTATTTATGCCAAAGATTTGCGGATTCTCCCACTCAAGAGATTGAGACCAAGCGGTGAAAGATGATAACAAGAACAAAAATGAAGCAAGGCTTTTCATTATGCAAATTTCGGTTTAGAATGAGTGCTATATTAAGAGTACAAAGGTAATATATTATTTTGAATCGACAATAAAAGAAAAAGAAAAAACACATCTTTCATTGTTTTTTGGAGATAAAGGAGCTAACTTCGGACATAAAAAGAGAAAAACTTAGCTAAATGAACAACATTATTCAGCGAAAAATGCATACAATCAGAAAAAGCAGTATCTTTGCAACATCAATTTATAAATCAGAAACATACCGGTTATGAAAACAAGAACAATCCTTTCGGTCATGATGTTTTGGGCAATGGCTTGTGCTGCAACGGCAGAAGAAATCGTTGTAAAAAGCGCCCGAGAGTTTATTCAGGCATTAGGCCCTGAACGCACCATCGTAATTGACTCACGCTCACCGCTCATTATCACCCCCGCGCTTGATGAGCTGGCAAGTTCGCTTGAAGAGTATGAGTTGAGCAATAATGATTACGGCATCTTCTATGTGAATCATCACGATGGTAAAGGTCTTTTGGTTGGAAGCTTCAACAACCTGACAATACGTGCCAAAGAGGGTACAACAGCCACGCTACTGAGTCAGCCCCGTTATGCTGATGTCATGACTTTTGTCAACTGCGAGAACCTGACAATTGAGAATATTGTTATGGGACACACCGAAGCCGGTTTCTGTGACCGAGGCGTGCTTGGCCTTACCCGATGCCGTGGTGTGAATGTGGATAACTGTGACTTCTTTGGCTGTGGAACCGAAGGCTTTATCATTTCAAAATGCGAAAGAGTGAATATCGCCAATAGTTGTGTGCACGACTGCACATACTACACCATGCATGTTGAAGAAAGCGAAGAGGTTTCGTTTAAAAACTGCACATTCCGCGACAACCGCGAATATGAACAAATAAACGTGTATAACACCACACGAATAGATTTTACAAACTGCACATTCAAAAACCTGCAAGGTCCGCTCTTTTCGGTTAATAACCGCATTCTTTTTACCGACTGCCACTTCTCAGGCTGCAGATACGATTTCCGCGACAAAAACAAAAACATAGTCCTGGCAGGCAACTGCACTTATGAAGATTGCAATGATTTTGAATCGGAATGCTCTGAGGAGTATGCTGATGAAGGCTATCAGTCTGGTCGAGGCGACCTGACCGGCAAATGGACCGATGGTGTGTATGACTATGACGTAATTATGGAGGGACACAATGCCTACTTCCAAGGAACAGTGCCCGGAGACTTTATCGCAGTTCCACACAACTTTAGCAAAGGAAAATGGGAAATGATGGGGCATAATGGAGAGGTACACGACATCTTTGACTTGCATCTTATAGAAAATGAAGATGGCCCGGATATGCTAGTGGTGCTCGATGACGGACACACTGTGATGGACTGCTATTATGAGCTCACAGAAGGCAACGAGGAACACAGCCAGCCAGATGTCTTGCTTCCTTTCTATGGATCGTATCGAGACAAAGAGGGCAACCTCTGCCAAATTAAGAAAGACCATGTAATGTTGCCAGGCGCAGCAGGGCCATATCACCTATTGAGTATGTTCGAATTCCCACAACCTATTCTATGCATTGACAACAAACTAGGGGAAGACCCCGGACAACTTTTTATGGTACTTACAGAAAAAGGCGTCAATATTCACAAAACCATCCTGAACGAAGAAGAAGGAGCCTTTCCCGGAGAACTATTACATGAGCTCACCTACGACTACGATTATGAACGCGTGCCTCGCTGGTACATGCTGATGTCAGAGCAAATTCGACCAAACTCTGCTTTTGCTTTTGTTCCCAGCGACCTCTTACCTCTGATGCGAAACCTGCCATACGCAATGCAAGGTTTCAAGTTTGGTAAAGCTCAACTGTCCAACTACTTTACGAATCAGCCTTGGTATGAGCCAGCAGATAGACAAGTGACAATCTCTAAGTTCGAGGAATTCAACTGCGACCTCATCAAGCACATCGAGCGAGATAGAAAAAGACTAAAATAAAGTAGCGAAAAGACTAAATTTAACTCTTCACGAGTTTATAAACAAGGTTATCCACACATTTGTCAACGTAATTGTTAACAAATGTGTGGATAATCATTATTCAATAATAATCTATATTAGAATGGAGGGAAACCGCCAGGGCCATGGCCTCCGCCTGGGAAACCGCCATGACCGCCTCCTCGATTGCCGTCACCACTGCTGCTCTTCGATGCAGTACCCTTATAATTGGTAATCTTGTAAGTGAAGGTGCAGAGGAAGTAGCGAGGCATGAAGTTGCGGAAGGTTGAAGTAATATTAGAGTCACCGACATTGCGCGAGAAGCCCTTGTTTGATCCTAAGATATCATAAGCCTGCAACTTAATTTCTGCCTTGTTGCCCTTAAGGAACTTCTTGCCGATAGAGGCATTCCAAATCCACTGTTCGATGGCCTCGGGCTGTGCAGGTCCGCCATAACGTGAATAGTTAACACTCTGGTCGGTAGTAAAGCCACGCCAGAAAGTCCAGTTGAGCGAAGCATTGAGATTGTGGTTGATGAAATCCTTGCTCTGTGTAGATGATTCATTACCATCGACCCACTGGAACGAAGGCATATACATGAGGTTGAAGTTCAAATCGCTCGATATGTTGCTCGACACATGTAAGCGTGGATTGAATCCCAAAGTGCGAGTCTTGGTCTCGATTTCGCTGAATGTACCCTTACCCTGCGCGTTATACTCATAATAAACCTTGTACGAAGGATTGACATTATAATTACCGCCCAATGATATATTGACATTGCTCAAGATTGCATCGAATGGGAAACCATAACCAAAGTTGAGATGTGCCGACATGTAACCGTTACGGTTGACCGGACGATTGATGCTGGCACCAGGAGCCAAGGAGAGATTCTTGTACAGATTACCCTCATATCCAAATTTGGCTGGGATATCGGTGAACTTGAGCGTCTCTTGCGTACGGTTGATGAGAAACTCGTTGCTGATCTGATCTTGAGTCGAGTTAAAACCACCGAAAATCATAAAGTTCTGCGCCGTCTCAGTATTGGTGTAGATCATATTCATGAAGAGACGATGAGTAATGCTCTGATCAAGATTCGGATTACCCGTAGAGTAGTTCAAGCGATTGGTAGTGTTCACGCTCTCCTGCAAATTGCCTACGCTTGGGTTGTTTGAATTAGCGCGATAATCCATACGGAACTGTGTTCCCTTCTTGGTGCGATATTCCAAACGGAGGTTTGGCAACACACTGAAATAGGTCTTTGAAGTCGCAGCTGGAGCGATGCCCTTGAGGAAGTAATCCTGCTCACCATCGAGTTTTGAGTTCTGCAGACGAACAGCGGCATTGGCACGGAAAGTACCCTTGTTGTAGCTCAAACCCACCTCACCAATGTTGCGAAGATTCTTCTGAATATAGGTATTGGTGTTGAGCGTATCGTGACGCTCCCAATGTTTGAACTCTTCATCACTAAAGAAATCATAACGGGTTTCACGTTCCGACTTCTGATAACTTACCTCATAACGGAGTGAGAGGTTAAGACCTGTAGCAAGAGGCTCGGTCCACTGCAAGTTGCCGCCGAAATTGCTATTCTTGCTGTTGTTTGCGTTCTTCTGATTCTCAAGAATCTTCGAACCACCCAACAACTGGTCTTTATTGGCAAAATGTTCAGAATCGCTTCCCGAAGCGCCACCATTGAGACGAATACTGAATGTTCGGCCCGGCTTATTGAGGCGATGACGCCACAACACATTAGTACGAAGATTCCATGAATCATTTTCGTTATGACTAATGTTGTTAGTTCTTGAAAGAACATCCTCCCAAAGAGGCAAGTGCTTACCGTCAGACCAAACAGAATCCAGACTATGATTCCACGAACGGCTTGAAGAAATGCTATTACCATCAGAACTCTGGAAATTGAGCGATGGACGAATCATAATTTCATCCCTATCTGATGGCTTGATGGTAATACGTCCACCAACACGATGGCTCATGGAGTGGTTGAGACTTGAAGAGGCACTGTATTGTGAAGCAGTACGATTCAAGTCGTCAGTATAAGTAGTATCGCCATTTACAACACGGTTCTGATTAAAGAAATAAGAGAGATCCATTTTTACTTTGCCATCGCGGAACTCATCGCTGAAGTTGACACCGAAACCATTGGTTCGAGCAACACCAGTAGCACCCCACTGTCGGCCCATCATCATGCCACCGCCAGCAGCCATGTCATCGTTCGAGAAGTTACGTTCATTGACATTGTTGCTCATACCCTGGAGGGTGATTCGACGGTTGCCATTGAACATGTTGATATTGAAACCTGTGTTCCAATATGCTTTGTCAAAGTCGAAATTACTACCTACGCCACCAAACACCTTACCAAAGGTGCCATTGCGACGATAAGACTTGGTGATAAGATCCATAGCCTTGACAGTCTCTCCATCATCGACACCAGTAAACTCGGCCTGATCTGATTTCTTATCATAAACATTGACACTTTCAAGCACCTCAGCCGGCAAAGACTTGAGAGCCATCTTCACATCATTATCGAAGAACTCCTTGCCATCGACGAGAATCTTCTGCACAGTCTCGCCCTGTGCCTTAACGCCTTCGCTGGTCACTTCAATACCTGGCATTTTACCAACCAACTCTTCGGCAGAAGCTCCATCCTGCACCTTATAAGCATCGGCATTATAGGCCAAAGTATCTCCTTTAGTCTGGATGCGTTGGCTATGTGCCACAGTTTCCACCTCACGAAGCAGACGCGAATCCTCGGTCAACTTGAACTTGCCAAGATTTGCTCGGCCAGGGAAGATATTTACTTCTTTTTGCATGGGTTTATAACCCATATAAGAGAACTCAAGAGAATACTTACCCGGGCGCTCTACTTCAAGTGTAAATCGGCCCAAAGTATCTGTAATAGCAAAAGAACCTGTGCCGCCATCAGAGCTGGTTGCCTTGACAGTGGCTGCATAAAGAGGTTCAAGTGTTTTGGAATCGAGAATAGTGCCTTTGGCCGAAATCTTCATTCGGTGCCCAGGCTGCGCAATAGCTACTGCACTAAGCAGCGCAAAGAATAACGCAAACGCATAAATACGGAAAAAGCGAGACATAAGTATATATATTTGATCAAAAAACACCAATATGACACAACAAGATTGATAAAGTTTAAACTATTTTTGAAAAAATTTCAGATATGGTGTTATTTTGTTTACAGTCATCAAAAAATCGGACCCTCTATCGTGGGTCCGATTTTCTATATATAATAATGTGTAATCAGATTACTTCTTAGTAGCAGCGTAGCGCTCGTTGAGGCGCTTAAGCACGTCGCCTGTGATATCGTACTTTGGATTATCAATGATGACGTTATCGTACATAGTGTTTGAGAGAATGAGCTCAAAGTTCATTTCTTTGTTGTATTCTTTGATAAAAGCACGAATAGTATCGCTGAGGCGACCATTCATTACAGCCTGCTCTTGAGCCAATTCGGTCTGAAGCTTGTAATTGAGCTGCTCAAGTTCATCCTTTTCACGCTGAAGGTTGTTTGCCTCCTTCTCTGCACGCTCCTGGCTGAGGAATGCATTGGTCTGAAGTTTCTTCTGGAAATCGGCGAACTTCTTCTCAAGAGCCTGAGCCTTTGAGTTTACGTTCATACGAATATCCTCATTCTTCTTAATGAGTTCCTCGTTGAGATCTTTTGCAAAGTCATAGTTGCTGAGCAAAGAATCGACATTGATATAAGCCAAAGGCAAACGGCCCTCGGTTACTGCCATAGGAGATACAGCTGAAGGCTGCTGACCATTGTTGCAAGAGCAAAGACCTCCTGCCAAAACTACTGCTGCAAGAGCAGATGCAATTACATAAGCTTTTTTCATATTCTAATTTTAATTCTAATTAATCATATAAACCTTTTCTGTGGCGCTCTTCATAATCTTGTGTTTGCACACAATGAATTCCTTTCTTCCTCAACGCCTTATTCTGGCTCACATGAGTCTTCGGAAATGTTCTTTTTTTCGAAATTATCATTCCAATTGCTAAAAAAACAAAACAGATTGAAATTATTCCGATAGAAATGATGATTGTTTGCCACATATTTTGTATCTTTGCATCGTCAAAACGTAGAGAAAACATTTCGCCACGCTGAAAAATTGCAGCGCAAAGATAATAACAATTTTCCATGGCGACAAACTTTTTGACTACGAAATTGAAAAAACGACCAAAACAACGTCATATTTAACCTTTTTTAAATAAATTGCAATTATGGAGATTAAGAATTTGGCTCCTCAGCATGTTTGGAGCATATTCGATGCTATTACAAAAGTACCTCATCCATCAAAGAAAGAGGGCAAGATTCGCCAGTGGCTCATCGATTTCGCTGCTCAAAACAACATTGAATGCCATGTAGATGCAACAGGCAACTTGCTGATGCGCAAGCCAGCAACCCCAGGATATGAGAACCATCCTACTATTGTTATGCAGGGTCACATTGACATGGTATGCGAGAAGAACTCAAACGTAGTTCATGACTTCGAAAATGACCCAATTGAAACCATCATTGAGGGAGACTGGGTAAAGGCAAACGGCACAACCCTGGGCGCCGACAATGGTGTGGGCGTAGCATTGGCTTTGGCCTGCTTGACCGATGATTCGTTCCAACATGGACCTCTCGAAGTTCTCTGCACATACGATGAAGAAACCGGTATGACTGGCGCCTTTGCTCTTGAAGAAGGCTTCATGACCGGCAAAACCCTTATCAACCTCGACTCTGAAACAGAAGGCCAAATCTTTATTGGCTGTGCAGGTGGCAAGGACACTATGGCAACATTTACATACTCACCTATTCCTTCTCCAGAACGTTACTATGCCAAAATTAAGGTAAGCGGTCTCTTAGGAGGTCATTCTGGCGGCGACATTCACTTAGGTCACGCAAATGCAAATAAGATTCTTTGCCGTTTCCTTCTTTCTCAGCCTGAGATTGTTATCGCAAACATTGATGGCGGAAACCTTCGCAATGCCATTGCACGTGAAGCTTGGGCCATCATCGGTATTCCTGCCAGTGGACGTGACCAGCTCGTAGTAGATCTGAACAACTATATTGCTACCATCGAGGGAGAGGTTGGCGACATTGAGAAGGGCTTCAAGATGACTATTGAAACCGTAGAGAAACCTGCAAACATCATTGAACCGGCAGTGGCAAACCGTTTGCTTAAAGCTGTTCAGGCTTGTCCTCATGGCGTACAAGGCATGAGCCGTTCGATGAAAGACCTCGTTGAGACTTCGACCAACTTGGCTAGCATCAAGATGCCAGAACTTGGCAAGATTGTTATTGCTACCAGCCAGCGCAGTTCGGTTGAAAGCGAAAAGAACGATATCGCTGCAACCGTTAAGACTGTGTTCGAATTAGCCGGAGCAGAAGTTAAACAGGGTGATGGTTACCCAGGCTGGAAGCCAAATGTTGATTCGCCAATTCTCAAGGTATGCGCTCAGACATATCGCGATATGTACAAGCAGGAGCCTGAAATCATGGCTATCCACGCAGGTTTGGAAACTGGTCTGTTCTTGACCAAATATCCATACCTCGATATGGTGAGCATCGGCCCAACCATGGAGGGCGTACACTCTCCAGACGAGCGACTTTACATTCCATCGGTTGGCAGCTTCTATGAATACTTGAAAGAGGTACTTAGCAGATGCTAAATAACTACATTCGGGCCATAATATTGACTTAAATCAAATATTAGACCGAAAATAAAGAAAAAAAGGGGCAAATATTTGCAGGTTAGAAGAACTTTGCATATATTTGTCCCAAATTTGTAAATAATTTCCCGCAATATGAAATTCAAAGTTCTTAGCTCTGACCTGCTCAGTCATCTGTCAGCCATCAGCCGTGTTCTTTCAAACAAGACTGCTATGCCGATTCTCGAAAATTTCCTTTTCGAGCTTCAGCCTGAGGCATTGGTCGTAACCGCATCAGATGGAGATACAACCATGATTACCCGCATTGCTATCAGCGAAGTAACGGGTAATGGACGTTTTGCCGTCCCTTCAAAAACATTGCTTGATCTCCTCAGAGAGATGCCACAGCAAGAGATTTCGTTCGAAATTGATGACGAAAACCTGGAAATTTTCGTAAATTACGAGAATGGTAAATATAACTTTATTGCCACTAATGCAGCTGAGTATCCTAAAAAGAAAGACTTGGCTGAGAATGCACAGACTCTTGAAATTCCTGAACAAGTGCTCCTTGGCGGCATTACCAGTACTATTTTCGCAACCTCGGACGATGAGCTTCGCCCTGTAATGAACGGTATCTTCCTGGACATCAAGCCAGACCATGTAATCTTTGTAGCAAGTGATTCTCAGAAATTGGTTCGTCTTGAAAATAAGGCTGTTCAGCCAGGCTTTGAATCTTCATTCATCCTTCCAAAGAAACCTGCAAACCTCTTGAAAGGCATTATCGGCAAGGATATGGAAGGTAACGCAAAGGTATCTTTTGATGCAAACAATGCACAGTTTCAAATTGAAGATTACACAATCATTTGCCGCTTAGTAGAGGGCCGTTTTCCACGTTATGAGTCGGTGATTCCAAAGAATAACACCAACATCATGACCATTGACCGCCAGACCTTCATCAATGTGCTTCGTCGCGTATCTGTATTCTCGAATTCAGCTACGAACCAGGTAAAGCTCGAAATTGACAACAACAGCATGACTGTAAGCGCTCAGGATATTGACTTCTCGATTTCGGCTGTCGAGAAAGCTCCTTGCAGCTACAACTCTGAGCCTATTCAGATTGGCTTCCGTGCGAACTTCTTGATTGAAATTCTAAATACAATCAACTCTCCAGAGATTGATCTCAAGCTCTCTGACCAGTTCCGTGCAGGTCTCATCGTTCCTGTAGCCAATAATGAAAATGAGGATCTTCTGATGCTCGTTATGCCAATGAAATTGCTCGACTTCTAAGGAATCAGCATTTTTTGGTTTTCAAAACAAACAAGAAGTTAGTAATTCAAATTTTCATAAAATTGAAACTAAATCTCAAAAAGCCGGTAGTATTCTTTGATATAGAGTCTACCGGCCTTAATATTATCACCGATCGTATTATTCAGATCGCGTATATCAAAGTTATGCCCAATGGAGAAGAGATTGAGAAAAACTTTCTCTTCAACCCAGAAATGCCAATTCCTGCAGAATCAACTGCCATTCACCACATCACAAATGAGATGGTGGCCGATAAGCCCACCTTCAAAAGTATGGCTAAAACACTGGCCAATGATTTGAAAGGATGTGATCTGGCAGGATTCAACTCAACACGCTTCGACGTGCCTCTCCTGGTCGAAGAGATGCTTCGCGCAGGCATCGATTATGACATGAGCAAGGTGAAGCAGATTGATGTGATGAATATTTTTCACAAAAAAGAGCGAAGAGACTTAACTGCAGCCTATAAGTTCTATTGCGGAAAAAACCTTGACGATGCACATAGTGCAGACGCTGACACACGTGCCACCTACGAAGTTTTTCTGGCCCAAATGGAACGATATGAAGATTTGCCAGATAATGTGGATGAACTCAGCGAGTTTTGCAAGATGAACCGAAATGCTGACTTGATGGGCAATATCGTATATAACGACAAGAACGTGCCCTGCATTAATTTTGGCAAACATAAAGGTAAGCCTGTAACGCAAGTGCTAAAGGAAGAGCCAAGCTATTATGCTTGGATTATTGACGGACAGTTTGCTCAATCAACGAAAAAATTAATCAGCCAGATAAAACTTTCGATGATGCAAAAATAGACCATGATGGGGAAACTGGCATGGAGTGCTCTGATCGCTGCCGGAATTAGCACTTCTGCTTCGAACATAAAGGCACAAGAACTCAATGCAAAAGTGATTATCAACACCGAGCAGATTGAGGCATCTTTTCGTGAGAGATTCACAACTTTGCAACAAGATTTGCAAGAATTTATCAACGATAAAGAATGGACAATGTCTCATTTTGCTGTTCAGGAGCGAATTAATTGCACTTTTGCATTTACCATCAGTGATATGCCTGCCAGCGATACCTACAATGCATCTCTTACAATACAAGCAAACCGACCTGTATATTATTCAACCTATCAGACAACAACCTTCAACTGGAGAGATGAACAAGTGTCTTTTTCTTATACTGAAGGACAGACACTAACGTTCAACGAGTTCAATTTGGATAACGAACTGCTGAACACAACTGTTTTCTATATCTATTTGATACTGGGATGCGATTATGATAGTTTCTCTCCTTTGGGTGGTAATGAATTCTTTCAAAAGGCTGAAAGCATGGTTAATTCTTTGCAGAGTAGCGACAGCAAAGGATGGCGCTCTTTTGAAAACAAAAAGAATCGACATGCACTTATCTCTGCCTGGACTGATCAGCGACAAACCGATTACAGACAGATGTGGTATGATTATCACCGCTCAGGACTAGATATCATGCACCAAAGCATGGATAAAGGAAGAAGGTTCATTTCGAATTCTCTGCAATTGCTGAAGAAGGTGCGAGAAGCAGACGCCCAAAGCCCTCTGCTTAGCTTGTTCATCGCCTCAAAACTTGACGAGCTTTGCAACATCTATAGCGAAGCCCCTATGCAAGAAAAACAGCAGGCATACAAACTACTCCAAGAATTGTTTCCAACAGAAGCAAGTCAGTTTGAATCAATAAAACAAAAATATAAAGAATAAGAAATCATGTTACAGTGTCTTACCATCGAGAACTATGCTCTCATAGAACACCTCGAGTTTTCACCAACCCGAGGCTTAACTGTCATTACTGGTGAAACAGGTGCTGGTAAGAGTATTATCATGGGCGCACTAGGCCTCATTCTTGGGCAACGAGCTGATGCAAAAACTGTTCGAACACAAGCAACGAAATGCGTAATTGAAGCTTCGTTCGACATTTCGAACTATCAACTTGAGGAGTTCTTTGCCAGCAACGAACTGGAATATGATGCCAGCAATATCATTGTGCGTAGAGAAATATATGCAACAGGTAAAAGTCGTGCTTTTGTTAACGACACCCCTGTGCAGCTCTCTCTACTGAAGCAATTAGGAGAAGCGCTTATTGACATTCATTCACAACATCAAAATCTTCTTATTGGAAAAGAGTCCTTCCAACAAGAGGTTCTTGACGCACTGGCAGGAAATTCCACAATAGCAGAACAATATCAGTCAGATTACAAGAAACTTAGTACTCTTCGAAAGAAACTGCACGAGGCAAAAGAAATGGCACTGAAGAATGCTCAGGAGGCTGACTATATTCGTTATCAATTCGAACAATTAGATGAGGCAAACCTTGAACCCGGAGAACTTGAAGAACTGGAAGAAGAACAGGAAATGCTAAGTCATGCAGAAGATATAAAAAGTTCGATGTACGAAATGTCAGAATTGCTGAATGGAGAAGAGAATAGCATTCTTTCTGCATTGAAATCGGTCAACAAAACAGCTGAAAGCTTGCTGCGAGTATATCCTTCTCTTCAAGAAATCACTGAAAGAATAGAATCTGATTACATCGATTTGAAGGACATTGCTGAAGACATTAGCAGCCAAGCAGAAGACATCAGTTTTGATCCCAAGAGACTCGAATTTGTAGAAGACCGTATCTCGACACTTTGCAATTTGCTAAAGAAACACGGATGCAGTTCTGTGGAGGAGCTAATCTCTCTTCGTGATGATTTAGCAGATCGCATTATCCACATCGATAATAGTGACGAAGAAATCTTCGAACTAGAAAAAGAACTTAAAATACAAGAAAAGAATATTGCAAAAAGTGCGAAAGCGCTTTCAGATAGCAGAAAGAACTCAGCTGGCATGCTCGAAAAGAAACTCATAGAAAAAGTTTCTTATCTAGGAATGCCAAACGTACGATTCGAGGTACAAATAAAACCTTTGGATGACTATACGGCTCACGGTTCAGACGAAATTCTATTTCTGTTCTCAGCCAATAAGAACCAATCGCTCAAACCATGTGGAGAGGTTGCTTCAGGTGGTGAGATTTCTCGCTTGATGCTTTCTATAAAATCTCTTGTAGCAAGTGCAAAAACTCTTCCGACAATTATCTTCGATGAAATTGACACAGGCGTTTCTGGCGATATTGCCGACCGCATGGGTGTTGTCATGAAAGAAATGTCTGATCACCTGCAAGTTATCACCATAACACACCTACCACAGGTTGCAGGTAAAGGCGCGGCTCACTTTATGGTATATAAAGAGGACAGCGAGAATGACACCACTACACATATCAACCAACTAGTGGGCGAAGAACGTGTCAAAGAAATTGCACGTATGCTAAGCGGCTCAACCATCACACAAGAAGCTTTGGCCAACGCAAAAACACTGATGAAATAAGAGCCTATGATCAGTTAGAGGAGGCCTCAAAGTTGACACAAAAAAGCCTGGAAGATTGTACCTTCGACAGAAACAATCTTCCAGGCATTATTATTTATATAGAGATTCTATATGCCATGCGCGTTTTATGATGTAGTGGATTCAGTTCCTTCCAGATTTGCTGAATCTTGTGATTGGTTTCAAGCTCACAATTTGTTTCCATATATCGAAAACCATATGCTTTAAGAGTAGGATACATATCTGTAAAGATTAGAGAATGCACTCCTTTATTCTGATAGTCTGGACGAACACCAATCAGCAACATATCTACAGTGTCATTCCCACTGTTTTTTCGCATGGCACTCAAAAGATGATACCAGCCGAATGGAAACAAATGACCTTTTGCCTTTTGCTGAGCTTTTGATAAAGAGGGTATCATGATACCAAAAGCAATTAGATCATTATGACAATCTGTTACAAATCGAATTAAATCCATCGGAACTTGAGGCAGATAGAGATTCACATAATAATCAATCTGCTTAGGTGTCATTTCTGTGAATCCATAAATCTGAGAATAACACACATTCAGCAATTCGAACAACTTTTGGCCCCATTCTTTTTTGGCTCGCTTAGCATTGGGCTCAAAGAAAACCTTAAGTCCATAGCGTTCTTTTACAATAGCTGCAACCTTTACAAACTTCTCAGGAATGCGTTCTGGGACCTCAATAAGAAACTCGTACCAAGTGGCATCCGTAATCATGCCATAAGACTCAAAATGACTTTTGTAATAGGATGCATTATAACTATTCAACGAAGTAGGCAGAAAATCAAAACCTTCAACCAAACATCCCTCGTTGTCAATATCTGACGGACCCATTGGGCCAATCATCGTGTCCATTCCACGCTGTTTACCCCAGCTACGAATGGAATCGAGCAAAGCGCTACTTACTTTGTGATCATCTACAAAGTCTATCCAGCAAAAACGAACAATCTTTTCACCCAATTTTTCATTTGATCGGTGATTGATGAAACCAGCCACACGCCCGACTGGCTTTCCATCGCAAAAAGCAAGAAAAAAAATAGATTCGCAAAACTGATAAACCGGATTCTTTGCAGGATCGAGTGTGTCCACTTCCATACTGATGATGGGAGGTACATAATTCTCGTTTCCTTTATAAAGATCTATAGCGAACTGAACAAAACGATTCAATTGCCTTCGGCCTTCAATTTTGCGAATTTCTATCATAAAATGTCGTTTCTTTCCTTATCGAGAATGGTGGCGATGATGCACATGAGGATGAGCAACAACCTCCTTGGCACGATCCATGGCACCATTGATGTGATTGAAAATATTCATCTCACCGACTTCGCCAAACAAAGTAGATTTGCGAATCACAGCAAGAACCTCTGGACGAACGCCACTCAACACAACATGAATGCCCTGCTGATGACTGTTGTGTATAAACACTTCAAGGTTATGCAAACCCGTTGCATCAACAAACGGAACTTTACGCATACGAATGATTCGTACCAATGGCGTTTCAAGCATATTTGCAGAAAGTTCCTCAAACTTGTTTGCAATACCAAAGAAGAATGGACCATCAATCTCATATACCTGAACACCTGCAGGAATCTGGAGAGCCTCGTCATGAGAAGTCTGAACATCCGAATCATTATTGGCATCAATCTCACCTTCCTGAAGCGTAATATGACCGGCACTTGCCATTCGACGCAACAAAAGCAGACAAGCGAGCACAAGACCAAATTCAATTGCAATGGTAAGGTCAAAAATGACAGTCAAGAAGAAAGTCACAAGCAAAACCGAAACATCGCTCTTTGGGTTGTGAAGCATCGCTTTGAACGTACGCCAACCTGACATGTTATAAGAAACAATAACCAAAACACCGGCAAGACATGCCATTGGAATATAACCAGCCAAAGGCATAAGTACGAGCAAAATAATGAGCAACACAATAGCATGTACAATACCTGCGACAGGAGTACGGCCACCATTGTTGATATTGGTCATGGTTCGAGCAATGGCACCTGTAGCAGGAATACCGCCAAAGAATGGAGTAATAACATTTGCTACACCCTGACCAATAAGTTCTGTATTCGAATTATGACGATCGCCAATAACACCATCTGCAACAGCAGCAGAAAGAAGAGACTCAATCGCGCCCAAAATAGCAATAGTGAATGCCACAGGAAACATAGCACGAATTGCTTCATAAGAAAGCTCTGGTGTAGTTACAGAAAAAGAGGCTTTGATGACACCAAACTTCGAGCCTATTGTTTCAACCTCACACTCTGGCACAAAACTCTTAATCCCCCAATAAACAAGAGTACCAAAGATAATTCCATAAAGCGAACCTGGAATCTTATTTAAGCCTGGAACTTTCTTGAATGCCTTTGGAGAGAAGATAATCACAAGCAAAGTAAAGAGTGCAATAACAAACGCCCAAACGTTGAACTTATCGATATTTTGAGCATAAACAACCCACTTGCCAATGAACTCTCCAGGTGTTTTGACTCCAAAACCACAGATATCTCCTACCTGAGTAGTGAAAATAGTAACTGCAATGCCTGCTGTAAACCCGATAATAATCGGATACGGAATAAATTTGATGACAGAACCTAATTTAAATACGCCCATTAGGATAAGCATAATACCAGCCAAAATGGTGGCAGTCATAAGTCCACCCAAACCATATTGTGCTATTACACCATAAATAATGACGATGAAAGCACCTGTGGGGCCTCCAATCTGAACTTTCGAACCGCCCAACAACGAAATAATAAAGCCTGCAATAATAGCAGTTGTGATACCTTCAACAGGTGAAACACCCGAAGCAATACCAAATGCAATAGCCAAAGGAAGGGCTACGATACCTGTAATTAAACCTGCAAGAGCATCCTGACCAAACTGTTGACCATTATAACCCTTTAAGCAAGAAAAGAATTTGGGTTTAAAATCCAACGCTTTCATAAATATACCTTAAATAACACTAAAATGCATAATAGGGAGAGATTTTTCCCTCCCTCTAAAAATCAAAAGATTATTATTCTTTTTCTCCAAAAGCAAGATCTCCAGCATCTCCTAAACCAGGCACAATATATTTGTGCTGATTCAAGTAGCTGTCAACTGCAGCAATCCATAATGTTGCATCTGCAGGAAGATTTTCTTCTAAATATTCCACAGCTTCTTGTGAAGCAATAATTGACACAACATGCAATTTTGAAGGAGTACCCTTTGTTAACAAAGCCTCATAAGCGAGTTGCATAGAACCGCCCGTCGCCAACATCGGATCACAAAGAATAAGAACCTTATCATCCAATGATG
>JAUNCV010000014.1:0-3214 GCA_030526445.1 Bacteroidales bacterium
AGAAGTCCTCAAAGTCAGGCTGAGCATCGGGCTCGGAGATAATCTTTTCGGGCGAAATGCCGTAGCAATAGTGGTCAATGTAATGGGGCTTGTCGTAGAGGTTGGTCTCATTCTTGGTGATGTTGGTGCCTTTCACTTCGACAGAGACATGATAGAAACCGGGTTCCTGTTTGGCAGCGCCCTCAATCTTAACCATCTTTCTGAGCTGTGTGCCCTCGAAATTGACAAGGTCAACACGGCTGCGCTGCACCTCTTCGCCAGTGTCGCGACGAATGACCACAACGAGCGAGTCGCCCATAACTTGCGACAGCATTGGGTGGCGCAGTGTCACGGTGAGATGTGCCTCCTGACCAGCCTCCCAAACCCATTCGGGATGAGAGAAATCAACGTCGCTCTGGATGTTACGCAGGTTTAGTTCCTGAATCATGCGCAGGGTGGTGGTGTCGCACGCAAAGACTGAATTGAGGCCTTGTTCCTCTTGAGCAGGGTCGCAAACATAGTCATCGTAGGGTTGCCAGATGACGTTTTTCACCTGAGCGCGTCCGCCCCAGCCCCAGAAGTTGCAACCAGCAATCTGGCCCGAAGTGCGGATGATGTCGAACACATATTTATAATAAGCGTCACGGCCTTGGGTCGGAGAACCGGCATCGAACAGGAAGCGGTCGCGTGGATAACCAAACTCTTCGAGCACAACGGGGCGACCAGCTGGAGCCATTCGCTCATAATGCAGGTCAATGTACTCCTTGGTCTTTTCGCAGGCTACGCCAACCATCTCAACGATAGGGTCTTTCTGATCGGCCGCAATGGTCTTGTCTGCATCATAGTTCTGGTTGAACTTGCCCAGCCAGCCCCAGTTGTTGGGCCAAATGTGGATGCAGGCGTAGTCAATATTGGGCAAAGTGTGCAAGGCTGTGAAGAGCTCAATGTCTTGCTCACAGCCGTGGAGGCCTTCGCTGCCGGTAGTGACTAAGTGGTTAGGATCCAGCTTCTTGATGAGTCGGCTCTGAGCATCGACCCACTCTACGAACTTGGCCTTGTGCAGCGAGTCGTTGACGAAGCAGCGAGGTTCGTTGGCAATTTCCCAGGCCATGACCGCAGTGCTCTCGCTATAGGGTTTGCCGGTGTAGCGATTGGTTCGGCTCACCATATTCTCAACATGCTTGTTGGCCAAAGCCTTGCACGAATCGTTGAGAATGAAGTTGCCGACATATTGCATATATTCCCACCAGCCATCAATGCTTGGCACTGGGGTCTGGTCGAAGTGCACCATTTGTCCGGGCTCTTTGGAACTCATCACATCGCCCTTGAAGCCCACCCAGTCGAGGTAAGCGCCATAGCCGCCGCTCCATTCCCAGGCGTTGTTGAAATAGAGCACAGCACGCATGTTGCGCTTCTCGAGTTCGGCCATCATGTAGTCGAGGCCATCGAGAATAGTGTCATTATAAACACCAGGTTCTATCTGCAATTTGGGCGAAATGTGGCTTGGAATGCCTTCACGGCCATCGCCACCAATGAGCACACGCACATTGTCAATGCCCAGGCGCTGCATGTCGTCGAGCTCCTGCAAGAGGCGCTCGCGGTTGCCGCCTCGGCCTGTGCTGCCCAAAATAGCGCCATACCAGAAGTTGGTGCCTACATAGCGATACTCCTCACCATTGAGTACAAACTTGCCCTCCTTCACTTTGACAAAAGACGAAGGTGCCTCATTTTGTGGCTTTTGGCAACCTACGAGGGCTGCTGCAACGGCCAAAAGGGAAAGTATATATTTTTTCATAGACGATATTTTTTATAATGTGTCGCACGTGTTAAACAATGATCTTGTTCTTCTGATAGGTCTCGCGGAAAGCGGTGGGTGAACAGCCTTTCTTCTTCTTGAAGACGCGATTGAAGTTAGACACATTGTTGAAGCCCGATTCGTAGCAGATCTCTACAATAGAGTCGCTGGTATCGACAAGCAAGCGCGAAGCATAGCCCAAACGATAATTAATAATGTATTCGGAAAGGGTGCGACCTGTGCGAAGACGGAAGAAACGGCTGAAGGCAGTTGGGGTCATGCCTACGAGATCGGCCAGGGTGTTGAGACGAATCTCCTCCTTGAAATGCTCGCTGATGTACTCTTCAACTTTGTGCACGCGACGGCTCTCGGTTGAGTGCTTGGCATGTGTGAACGAAGCACTTGAGAGGAGGTGGAAGTCGGATTCGAGCGAGAGCTGGTAGAGAATTTCGAGCAAACGCAACACGCGAGGGAAGCCCGCCTTCTCTTCAGAGAGTTTGTTGAGATTGTCGAAAACACGCATGATGACAGGCAGACCGAAAGCAATGCCTCTCTTGGCGTTTTCGAGCAACTTGGCCAGTGTCTCCATCTGCGTTTTGGCCAAAAACTGTTCGCTAAGCAGGTCGGGTGCAAACTGTACTACATATTCGCGCACAGTGTGACCGGCAGCCACATCGGGGAGCTCTTCGTCGGGTAACTGTTCCCAGGCATGCTCCAGATTGCTGCCCACTAACACCAGGTCAAAGCGGCCGCAGGTTTCAATACTGTCGCCAACAACACGACGCACACCGGTGCAGTTCTCCATAAAGGTGAGCTCAATCTCAGCGTGTTTGTGCAGAGGGAAGTCAAACGATTCCTTCCGGTGATCGAACATATAGAAACTATCGCGCTCGGTGAGCGGTGTTATCTCGGTTATGATTTTGTTTGCCATTGTGGTTTAAGGATTTTGCGCATTATCACTACGGCAAAGATAGTGCTTATTGTTTGAATATGTATATTTTTTTTTCAAACTTGCAAAAAAAGTCATAACAATAGATAATATTTGCATAATTTATCATGTGGTTTCTTCAATTTTGGAACAAAAAATGCAAAGATTCTGCGTCACATTGCAGTATCTTTGCACTTGTTTTGTTATGAAAATGAAGCGTATTTCGCTTGTTGTGTGCCTCAGAGCATAATCTGTTGCGCATATTGACCATTGACACGCACCACATACGCACCCTTTGTCAGCGGTGTGAGGTCAATATTGATTTCGTCGCCAAAACCCTCGTGTGTCAGCACAAGCGTGCCATCGGTCTGATATACATGTACCTGCATCTGCTTTGCGCCTGCCACAAAGAGATTGAATTGGCGGTTGCCGAGGCTCTTCATGAGCAAACGTGACTCCTGAGTTTGTGCAATGCCATCAATGCCGGTTGCATTGCGCAATACCTCTTTTAA
>JAUNCV010000014.1:3224-21816 GCA_030526445.1 Bacteroidales bacterium
TTCCTTTGTCGTAATAATCATCCTTGATTGATGTTTTTGCAATCACCTCCTTGATTTGCTCCAGGGTGAGTTTAGGGTCTGCTTCGAGCCAGAGGGCAATGGTGCCGGCCATGAAGGGCGCCGACATTGAGGTGCCTTGTGAAATCATCCAGTCATAGATGTTCTGGCCCTCTTCTTTGCGGGCTGCCACCATCTGGTCTAACAAGTTATAATAGCGACTGGCCGATGAGATGATGGCTGCGCCAGGAGCCAACACGTGAGGCAGCGTTGAGCCATCGCTCATAGTGCCATAGCTTGAGAAGGCAGAGGCATCTTTGACTTCGAAGCCATAGCTATACACTTTACCATCGATGATGGAGCCCCAGTAGTCGTTGGTATTGAACGAACCCACAGCAATGGTGTTTGGGCCGCAAGCCAAGTTGTTGATTGAACCGTCGCTGCTACCCATTTCCCAGCCCTCGACCTTCATGTGACGGTAGGAAGAAAAGCTGGTGAACTGTGTTTCGTTGAAGTTCGGGTTGCAATACATCTCAATGTGCTTTCCGGCCTCGGCATTTGCCTCAATGCCTATCAGATAACGCTCGTTACTGTTGCTTTCCATGTTGTTCAATATATTGAACTGCACAACACTGCGCCAGCGCAGAGAGGTGTCGTCCAGTCCCCAGTAGAGACCTATTTCGCCATTGAACCATTGGGCAAGGTCGAGGTCAACAATGTCGGTCGAATCTTTGCGGTAACCTTCGTTGGTCAGCCAGTGCTGGCTTCCATCCAGATTGTCTTCGCTGGGGGTGAGACGCTTGACAATCTCTTTGGTTTCGGCATCAAAGACAACGACGCTTACTTGCATCTCAGTGCTGTCACTGTTCCAGACGTCCACATCGGTGTAGCGATAAATGGTGTTTGTTGATCCATCTTCAAAATCGAGTCCACCATCAACAAAGGTGCGCACATAAGGAGCATCGGCCGTAATCTCTTTCTTGACAGCTACGTTAAAGTCGCCTTCGTTGCCCGCAGAAATCACAATGATAGCGTTCTCTTCGGCAGCCATTCGGTTGAGATACTGGGTGTAGATGTCTGAGCCGTCGTGTGGGCCAATGTTCGAGCCCAATGACAGATTGACAACGCAGCGCTTGGCTTCGCGTCCGGTACTGTCGCCCTTGGCATAGTTGATAACATCGCCAACGCCCATCAGGATAGAGGTTTCGTTGAGTTGTGACAGGCCCGCAGCTGCAATATCTGCATCGTAGGCTACGCCATAATAGGGATTTGCAGCCTCTTTGATGGTTGCTTTGCCGGTAGCTTTGCTGGCCTGTGCCATGGTGAGCTGGCCCTTGTAGCCACCCGCCATGATGCCAAGCACATGGGTGCCGTGAGTCTCCTGAGGCGAATCGGTGGTGGCTTCAGGAACCTCTTCTTCAGAGAAGATGGAGTCAACAACCATGCCATCGGGGGTGGTTGTGATGATAGAGAACTGCTTCACGCGATTGTTGCCCAAACTATCAAGGAAGTTGATGTGGTTGGGGTCGATGCCGGTGTCAACAACACCACACACCACACCTTTGCCGGTGTAGGGCAGAGGAATGTCGGTGCCTTTGTGCACACTGTTCACTTTGGTCATGAGGCGAGCTTTGCTCATGTGCGGTGTCAAGGTGTTGCCGAGCTCAAAACGAGCTACAGCAGGATGACTGGACACTTTGTCGATGGCATCGATAGCTACGTTGGCAAACACAAACTCACGGTCGGTGCGAACAATATCAACACCGGCTTTTTGCAGTTCGGCCGCACTGAAGCCCTCTGACAACTTTATCATTGCCAGAACGGTGGTTGCCTGTGTGCTGCGGCTTTCGGCCGGCACGTTGCGTAACTGTCTTAAATGAGCTCTGCTCGCAAGGCTGAGCGAACCCTGAGCATGAGAACAGAGAGCCAAACCTGCGAGCAGAAGTGTGAGGAATGATTTCTTCATACCTATATTAAAGTGTTTTGAACTTATTCGTTCAGATAGCGTTCGGCATCCATGGCTGCATGGCAACCGCTACCTGCTGCCGAGATGGCCTGACGGTAGATTGGATCTGCCACATCGCCTGCGGCAAAGACGCCAGGAATGTTGGTCTGAGTGGTTGGGTGCTTGGTGATGACAAAGCCCTGCTCGTCGCACTCGAGAGCTGGACGGAACACCTCAGTGTTTGGGTGATGACCGATAGCGAGGAAGAAGCCGTCGATTTCGATGTCGAACTTCTCTTCGTTCTCCTTGCCCTTGTTGCGAACCAAGTGAGCGCCCTCAACACCATCTTCGCCAAAGAGACCCAGGGTCTGGGTGTTCCAGAGAATCTCGATGTTCTCCATCTCCTTGACCTTCTTCTGCATAGCATCGCTGGCACGAAGCACATCGCGACGCACAATCATATAGACCTTCTTGGCCAGATGTGCCAAATACTGAGCCTCCTCGCAAGCAGTGTCACCACCACCCACTACGGCTACAGTGCGCTTGCGATAGAAGAAACCATCGCAGGTGGCGCAAGCCGAAACGCCCATGCCGGCATATTTCTTTTCGTCGTCAAGACCAAGATATTTGGCCGAAGCACCGGTCGAGATGATGACGGTCATGGCATCTAACTCAGTGCCATCGTCAATCACTACATGGTGTGGCTGGTGTGGTTCGGTGGCAAAATCAACGCGAGTAACTACGCCAAAACGAACATCGGCACCCAAACGAACAGCCTGCTTGCGCAGATCTTCCATCAGTTCAGGACCAGTGGTTCCCTCAGGATAACCAGGAAAGTTTTCAATCTCGGTGGTCTGGGTGAGCTGGCCACCAGGCTGGTTGCCTTCGTAGAGTACTGGATTCAAACCGCTGCGTGATGCGTAGATAGCAGCTGTGTAGCCTGCAGGACCGCTGCCGATGATAAGACACTTGATCATATTTATTTTCTTATATTTTTTATTATTGCGCGCAAAGATAGCAATAATTTTCAATTATCACTCTCAAAATTTGCATAAATTGCACATATTTACTCAATTTTGTAGGTGAAAATGAGAAAAAGTACTTGTGCTTGTGTAGAATTTGAGTGTTATTCGTAAATCTTGCCAGTCAGGAAGGGTCCGAGTTGCTTTTTATACCACTCTGTGTAGGTTCGGTCTTCGTTGCGCATGCAAAAGTTATGTACTTGGGTCTCTATGCCAGAGGCCTTCACAAAGACCAGCACATAGCGTTTGGCTGGCTGATTGGGAAGCGCCTGTACCTGGTTGTTTTCGAGCAGAGAGAAGCCGGCATTGGCGCCAATGGTCAAGAAGTCGGTGAGCACTTCGGGCGGAATGCACACCGAGAATGTGCCACCATCGGCCAAAAGTGAATAGGCACCCTCAATGAGAACCTCGAAAGGAAGAGACGAGCTGTGTCTGGCTCGCAAACGACGCAAGTCGGGGCACTCGAGAGAGCGGTCAAAGTAAGGTGGATTGCACACTACTGCATCAAATACTGCTTTACCCTGAGCCTCTTCCAGATAGTGCTGGAAAGAGTCGTGGATAAGTGTGATACGCTCTTCCCAGGGCGATGCCGCAAAGTTTGTGGTGGCATCGAGCACAGCGTCGTTGTCAATCTCTATGGCCGTAATCTGAGCCTCGGCATAACGTTGAGCCATCATCAGGGCGATGATACCGGTGCCAGTGCCGATGTCGAGCAGACGAGGGCCACCATGAGCAAGGGTACCGAGCAGATCACTGTCGGTACCCACTTTCATGCCAGCATGTGTTTGGTCAATGCTGAAATGCTTGTATTGAAAAATATTCTTTTTCACAGTTTCGCTACATTTTCTTCGAATTTCTCTTTGTCGCCAATAGCATTGTTTCGCACGCGCGAACGATAATTATAAATCGTTGTAAGCGAATAGCCAAGGAACTTAGCTATCTGGTTGCTATCGGTTTCGCCAAGGCGAATAAGTGCAAAAATGCGTAACTCGGTGGTGAGCAATTCGCCTCGTTTCGGAATAATCTGAGCCTCGGGCAGCAACAGCGTGTTGAAGTCTTCGATAAAGTTGGGATAGAGAGCCAGGAAAGCCTCATCGAAGTCGGTGTAGAAGTGCGCTTGCTCATCGGCCATAAACTGGTTCGACTTGAGTTGCTTAGCCAGTTCGTCGGTCTGTCTGGCTTGCAAGAGTCGGTAAAGCTGACGCTGGAAACTCTCCATAGCGCTCAGATAGCGGCGTGAGCGGGTAAGATACTTCATCAGGTATTCCTCTTTAACCTTATCGGCCGACTGCAACTGCTGGTTGGCCGCTTGCAGTTGTTTGTTGCCTTGCTTGAGGCGGCTATTGGCTTCGGCCAAAGCTTCGCGAACATGGTTGAGGCGTCGATGCTGACGCAGCAATCCCCAGGTACCGATGGCAAGGAGTAACATCACCACAATGAGAATCAGGAAAATGATAAGGCGCACACGGTCACGAGTGTTTTCGGCAACCATTCGGGCTCGGTCAATGATGGGGAAGATGGCCGAAGCCTCGACGGTTCGCAGACCCGCGTTACAGAAGGTGGCATCTTCGAGCGAACAAAGGAGATAGTAATAAGCACGCTGGCCATCGCCCGCAAGAAAAAGTTGCTGAGCCAGCAGGGGAAGTGCCATGTACTCGGTGTTGCCCGCCTCAAGGTCGCCTAAAGCGGTGAGCGCTAAGTAGTGAATGGCATTTTTGCTGTCGCCCATTTTGTCGTAAGCCTGCGCCAGACGTGAGTAGGCATAGACCTGCTGTGTGTCACTCCAGTTGTCGAGGTTGGCCAAAAGTGTGTCAATGCAGCCAATGTAGTTGCCTTGATCGTACATCTTGTTGGTGCGGACAATGATGCGGTTTGCTTCATCGGGCTCGAGCATGGCAATAGAGTCATGATAGAGCGAAGCCTCTTTTCGCAGGCGTTTAGACAGTTCAGGCTGCGAACGCTGACAATAATCGGCACGCCAACCAGAAATGGTGTGTAGCGCATTGTAGTATAACAGACGCTCGCTGTCTTCTGTAAGTTGGCTTTGAACCTCTTCCAGACAGTTATAGGCATCGGCATAAAGGCCCATCATGCCAAAGGTTCGGGCACGAAGTGTGGTGCAGCGAATGCGCAGGTGGGTGTCAATGGCATACTCGGGAGTGCGCTCAATGCGATTGAGCACACTCAGGGTAGAGTCGGTCTGAAACGATTCGTAGAGATAGTAGAGAGAGAAAAGCGCATCGAGACGCTGCTGTCCGGAGGTGCGTTTGGCTACCAGCAGCAAACTGTCGCAACGCTCAATTCTTTTTTGTTGTACAGCCTCTTTTTTATCAATAGCACGATCAATAGCCGAAAGTAACTGTTCGGTACTTCTTTTATTAGGTAAAGCACTTGCTACCGATGCCCACAAGAGCATCGGCAACAAGTAAAGATATGTTTTTCGCCAAAACATTATTAATAAAAATAGTTTTTGCTTATTCGTAAATCAGAATAAAAGTGATTACTTCTTGATGGCCCATACAGCCAAGCAGCCAGCGATGAGCAAGCATGCCTACCTGACTGCCAACAGCGCTGAGAACTACACCGCCCAATACTGCTGCTACAATCTGTGGCAAGCAGATGGTGCAGTTGAAGAGACCCAAGTAGGTGCCCATCTTAGGATTGCCCTGCAATGCGTTGGTGAAGAAGATGAATGGGAAAGCCAGCATGGCAGCCCAGCCACAACCTACAAGAGCGTAAGCAACCCAGAGCATGTACTGATCGTGAATCCAGAGCATCATGATGAAGCCAAGACCACCAAGAGCCAAACTGAGTGAGTAGCAGATCTTGTCTGACTTGAGCCACTGAGAAATCAGCGGAATGAATGGAGCCCAAAGTACACTGCCTACTGCCTGGATAGCATAGCATACACCGTTCCAGTTGCCGGCCTCCTGATAACCTGCTGACTGGGTGTCGGTGGTGCCCCAGCACATCTCGGCAATAGCGCCAGTAGAGTAGCTCCACATGTACATAAATGCAGCCCAGCAGAAGAACTGAACGAGACCGATCGACATAAAGGTGTACATGATAGATGGCTTCTTGCCCTGTGCTACAGTGCCATTTTCAGCCTTCTTCTCAACAACCTCAGGCATGGCCTCAAGCTGTGCAGGTGAGTATTCCTTCACATTCATGGTGGTGTAGATAACGCAAGCGATGAGGATTGCTGCACCAATGTAGAATGAGTAAATTACAGAGTTAGGAATTACGCCTTCTGGAGCAACGTTCTGCACACCAAGGAAAGTGAAGATGTATGGGAAAAGGTAACCCACTACAGAGCCGAGGTTGCAGAGGAACGATTGGATAGAGTAAGCGGTGGTCTTCTGCTCTTCGTTGACCATATCGCCTACCATCATCTTGAATGGCTGCATGGCCACATTGATCGAGGTGTCGAGGAACATGAGAGAGAAGAGACCGAAAATCATAGAGCCGGTCAAACCCCAGCAAACAACCTGTGTGGTGAGACCCAGGCTACCTGCGTTAGGCAACAGCACCATAACGGCCACAGCTACGATAGCGCCAATGAACAGATATGGGATGCGGCGACCGAAACGGCACCAGGTCTTGTCGGAAAGAACACCAATGATAGGCTGAACAAGCATGCCCATGAGTGGTGGAAGGATCCAGAAGAAAGAAAGTTGGTGTGGATCGGCACCAAGTGTTGCGAAGATTCGCGATATGTTGGCCGACTGCAAAGCGTATGCAATCTGAACGCCAAAGAAGCCAAAACTCAGGTTGATGAGTTGGCTCATCTTTAAATTAGGAAGTTGTTTCATTATGTGATTTTTTATTCCCCTCCCTATGCGAAGGGAGGGGGATAAGAAGTAGAGTTGTATTTTTTTTATCGGCCTGCAGCGCAAATCATGCTTGCAACACGGTTGTTGAAGTTCTCAGCCTCAATCAACTGTTCGATAGTGAGGTGCATGCGATAACGCCAGTAGTGACGTGGGTTGGCAGGGATGTTGATGCGCTCTGCGTTGGCATCTGGCAAACGAAGGTCTGCATCGATAGCAAGCCAATCCTGCAATGGGAGGATGCAAAGGAGCGAAGGCGAAGCCAAGTGATCGAACACCACATGAGCGCAGTTGTCGGTCGAAGCTACCATTGGGCAGATACCGCTTTCATGCAACTCGTCGTAGTAGAACTTCTTGGTGAGGTCATGATCCATCTCCCACCACTGACGCAGGGTCTCGGTGTCGTGGGTGCCTGTGGTGCAGACGCTGTTGACAGGATACCACTGAGTGTGGCCGAAGGTATCTTCTGGGTTCTTTGGCATACGCTGAATCTCGAGCGAGAGAATCTGCAACTGGTTCATTACCCAAGGTACACAATCAGGTACCATGCCAAGATCCTCACCACAAACAATCATCTGTGTTGCATCGATGAGCTTAGGCAGCTTCTGCATAGCCTGCTCATACCAGAACTGGTTGTGACGGCGGTAGAAGTAATCGACATAGAGACGGTTGAATGCATCCTTCTCCCAGCCCTGAAGACGGGTGTAGGTGTAGTCGAGCTGTGCCGAAATGCGTGGGTGATAGAAGCCCTTGCGACGATGATCCTCAACAAAGAGTACATTCGAGATGATTGAGTAGAGAGTCTCCTTCATATCAAGGTTACGCTGCTTCTTTTTGCCGCTGAAGAAACCTTCTACCTGGCGCTGGGTCGCGAACTGTGGCTTCATGGTCCACATGTCATGCTCCTTGTGGTCGAGGAAGGTCTTCTTTACATATTCTACTGGATCGAGGCCATCCCAGCAGCCTGGCTCTTCGGTCATGTAGTGACGCAACATGCCAAAACGCTGTTCGAGCAAATCGTCGTTGATGAAAGGTTCGGTCATGAACTCTTTCTGGAAACCAAGGCCGTAGCTGCCAATCTCTTCAGGAGACATTGGAAGCGATGGAGCGAACTGACCGAGCAAACCGTGTACCGAATGGGTTGGAATCTCCCAGATGCGGAAGAAACCGAGGATGTGGTCAATGCGGTATGCTGAGAAGTACTCCTGCATCTTGCGGAAGCGCTTTACCCACCACTGCAAGCCATCTTTCTGCATAGCGTCCCAGTTGTAGGTAGGGAAGCCCCAGTTCTGACCATTAGCTGAGAATGGATCTGGTGGAGCACCGGCGCTGCCGTTCATATTGAAGTAGAATGGCTCAACCCAGGCCTCGACCGAAGCACGGCTGATGCCAATAGGAATATCGCCCTTGAGGATGACGTTGTTCTGACGAGCGTATGCTGATGCAGCAAGCAACTGGGTGTGAAGCACATACTGAATGTACATGTAGAACTGAGCGTTCTTGAGGTTCTCGCTACCAGCTGCAAAGATCTCCTTCTCAATCTCTTCAGCATTGTAGGTCTGGAACTTTGGCCAGTGGCTGAAGTCGGCATCGTTATACTGATCGCGCAATACGCTGTAGGCAGCGTATGGCTTGAGCCAGTCATTGTTCTCAGCGAAAGTCTTGAAACCTGCAGAGGCAAGCACCTTCTTGCCCTCTTGGTTGAAGATCTCACGCAGATAAGCACGCTTAGCGGTATTAACTGCCTCGTAGTCAATCTGGGTCAATGCATTGAGTTCGCGACGCTTAGCCTCATACTCTGCAGCTTTCTGGAGGTCGTTGAGAGGTGGCAACTGGCGAACGTCGATATACTGTGGATGGAAGGCGTAGATCGAGATAGAGTTGTATGGATACGAGTCGGTCCAGGTGTTGGTGATGGTGGTATCGTTGATAGGGAGAATCTGCACAGCAGTCTGCTTAGTAGCTACAGCCCAGTCAATGAGTGCCTTGAGGTCGCCAAAGTCGCCTACACCAAAGCTGCCCTCACTGCGGAGTGAGAAGACAGGCACAGCCACACCAGCCACACGGCGTGGGTCACGCCAGGTGTCGACGAGGTCAAGACTCTTGCGGTTTGGAGCTACGTTCTCGATGACGTGAGCCATAGAGTGCTGCTCTTTGCGCACCAGATGACCGTTGCAGAATACGCCATAGCGATAGAGCAATGGCAGGCCGCCCTTAGGAAGTTCAATGTCGGCCGAGCCGCTCCACTCTTTGCCGTCGGTGGTGTGAAGTTCTACTACCTGATCGGCAATCATAACACCCAGGTTCTCACCCCAGTTGGTGTTGTATTTGATCTTAAAATTCAGTTTCATATATATGGTTTTTAATTGTTCAAAGTGGCTTTAGCATCGTGAGCTGCAATGCCGTTGTATTCGTTGTCACCGAAATTGCAGGTTACGGTAAGTTTGGTGTTACCCAGTATGCGTTCGAAAGCAAAGACTTTTGCAGCACGCATTTCGTCGGTAGTGATGTTTACTGTCTGGCCCTCAATAGTTACAGGCAACTGTGCCAGCTTGAGAACCTCTTCGTAGCGTGCGCGAATCTTCTTATACTCGGCAGGCAACTGGTTTTCGTCCCAGTTGACCTTTTTCCAGGTCTTCATGCGCTCCAGACCCCAGTAGTCGAAGATGGTGGTTCGACCATCAGCACCCTGGTAACCCTCTTCGTCCATTGAAGGCTCGCCCAATTCCTGGGCAAAATACTGCATGTATGGGTTGCCGTTGATAAGGGCAGAAACATAGAGTGCAGGAATGCCGGCCTGTGGGTTCTTGCCGAAGAAATCGCTTGCAATGCGCTGCTCGTCGTGGTTCTCGAGGAAGTTGAGCATGTGACCGGCAACCTTCTCGTTGGTGTAGGTTGGGAGAGTGAGGCACTTCTCGATAGCCTCAATCGGACGACGATTCTCTACTACGCTGCGGATTGAATCGTACAACTCAACTTTGTCATAGAGATAATCGAAACCGCCCTGGCAGATATACTCTTCATATACCTTAGGATTATAAATCTCTGCAATGAAAAGGATGTCGGGATACTGTTCCTTTACTTTGTCGATGCCATAGTGCCAGAACTCTGAAGGCACCATTTCGCTCATATCGCAGCGGAAAGCATCCACGCCTTTGCCTGCCCAGTAGAGCAGAATATCGGTCATCTTATCCCAGGTTGAAGGAATTGGATCAAAGTGCTTTACGCGTTCGCCATCGGCTTTGTACTCTACGCCATAGTTGAGCTTGATGGTTTCGTACCAGTCATATTCTGATGGCTTAACGCTGGCAAAAACGTCATTGCCACTCACCTTGGCAGGGCTTTCAGTGTAGTTGCCCCAATTCAGGGTCTGGCCTGGGAAATAATAAAAGTTGTTCTGATTGTCGAAAGCCACATCGGTCTTGTCGTTCACGCCGAGACTGATTTCAGGCTTGATAACCGACTGGTATTCGCGTGCAACGTGGTTAGGAATGAAGTCGAGTACCACTTTGAGACCCGCTTTGTGGGTGCGATCGACCAGTGCGTCGAACTCCTCCATACGGGTTGCTACATTGTCGGCAATGTCTGCGCTGACGGCATAGTAGTCGGCAATGGCGTATGGTGAACCTGCGTTGCCCTTCACAACATCGGCGGTCTGGCGTGGCAGACCATCGGCTGTCCAATCGGTCTTGGTAGCCTGTTGGATGATACCAGTGTACCAGACATAGTTGGCACCGAGTCGCTTGATGCTAAGCAATGCTTCAGGAGTGATGTCGCTCATGCGTCCGCATCCATTCTGCTCGCGTGTACCATTAATTACATTGGTAGTGTTGTCGTTGCCGAAGATTCGTACCATCATTTGATAGATGACGGGACGCTGAGCAGGAGCTTCGGCTACTGCTTCCTGCTTAGAAGATGTACATGCTGTACATGAAAGGGCTACCAAGGCTGCAGCCCCAAAAAGATGGCTCTTCATTGAGATATGTTTTGAATGTTGGATCAAATTGACATATTGAAAGGATTGTTAGTGCAATCGGTTTTGCATAATTTTTGTTTTTCAACGCTGCAAAGATAGCAAGTTTCTGCGAATTCTCCAAATTCTGTTTTTTCAATTTCAATATAACTATTGTGAAATAGGGTTGTTTTTGAACCATTTTTGTTAAATCTGTTACTTTGCACCTTTCACAAGAGTTATATTTCTTATATTTTCACATTTTTATAAATAACTGAAAAACAATAATATAAGTGTTATATGTTTTTAAACATATTTATATTTATTTTCAATCTTGCATTTTGTATCGTTTTAATTCGTACCTTTGCAGCGCTTTCTAATCATAATGATTACGGCAAAAATTGATTAAATTCATATAAGATTCTAACTTTTTTTTACTAACAAACTTAAAACACATGAATGCGAAGTCTAACTTCCGATTCCTTCCCGCTACGGCTTTGGGAATCTTTGTGTCGGTAAGCGCAAATGCTCAGAGCTTGACTCTCTCGGGCACTGTTATCGACAACTTCGGAGATCCTGTGACGGGTGCAAATGTTGTTGTCAAAGGTACTACCAATGGCTCAACAACTGACCTCGACGGTAATTTCTCTTTCAAGGCCGACAAGGGCGATGTTGTCGTTGTCAGCTTCATCGGTTACAAGTCACAAGAGCTGGTTGTTGACGGTCCAGTTCTTAACATTACTCTTCAGGAGGACTCAGAGCTTCTCGAGGACGTAGTTGTGATTGGTTATGGTACCGCGCGTAAGAACGACCTTACTGGTTCGGTTACCGCTATCAAGGCTGACGACAAGAACAAGGGCTTTGTGAGCAACGCTCAGGATATGCTCTCTGGCAAGGTTGCCGGCGTAAGTATTACCAATGCTGGTGGTGCTCCTGGTTCAGGTTCATCTATCCGTGTGCGTGGTGGTTCATCTTTGAATGCATCAAACGATCCTCTCATCGTTATCGATGGTCTTGCCATGGATAACAATGGTACTCCAGGTATGGCCAATGCACTTGCAATGGTTAACCCTGCAGATATTGAATCATTCACCGTTCTTAAGGATGCTTCGGCAACTGCTATTTATGGTAGCCGTGGTTCGAACGGTGTCATCATTATTACTACCAAGAAGGGTGTTCGCAATACTGCTCCACATCTTTCATATAATGGCAATGTGTCAGTATCTACTCCTAAGAACTTGCTCGACGTTATGTCGGCAGGCGAGTTCCGTCCTTGGGTAGAGAAAACTTATGGCGATGCTGGTGTGGCTCTCCTCGGCAATGCTAACACCGATTGGCAGAAGGAAATCTACCGCACTGCAGTGAGCACCGACCACAACCTCACTCTCTCGGGTGGTATTGCTAACATGCCATATCGTGCAACTCTTGGTTACACCAACGAGAACGGTATCCTCAAGACCTCTGGCTTGCAGCGTACTACCGCAAGCTTCAATGTTTCTCCAGCATTCTTCGAGAATCACCTCACCTTTAATATTAATGGTAAGGGTATGTATGCCAAGACTCGCTACGCTAATACCGATGCTATTGGTGCAGCTGTGCTCATGGACCCAACTCAGCCAGTTCGTTCGAACGAATCACAGTATGACAACTTCAACCACTACTTCCAGTGGATTCAGGGTGCTGCTTTCGACGATCCAACATGGCCTTACACCGTTAACAGCAATGCTACCGACAACCCTGTAGCTCTCCTCGAGGGCAAGAAGGATATTGCTAAGAGTGCAGTATTCCAGGGTAACATTGAGGGTACTTACAAGACCCACGGTCTCGACAACCTCGTATGGCATGCTAACTATGGTTGGAACCTTGCAACCAGCAAGCAGAATACCGATTGCTATAACTGGGGCAACTCAGCTCTCTACTACGGCAACACCGGTTCGACTAAGAAGAACAACCGCAACATCTCATTCAATGCTTATGCACAGTGGATGGATGACATCGAGAAGTGGGATCAGCACTATGATGTAATGCTCGGTTATGAGTGGCAGCACATCTATGCTGAGAGCCGTGGTAACTACTGGGGCATCATCCCAGAGACCAACAATAATGTAGATAAGCGCGGTACCAAGTACAACGAGACCAACCCAGACGGCGTTTGGGGCAAAACTGAGAACTACATCGTTTCTTTCTTCGGTCGTGCTAACTACAACCTCCTCGGCCGCTATGGTTTGACCGCTACCGTACGTTACGACGGTTCAAGCCGCTTCGAGGATCACTGGGCAGTATTCCCTGCATTCGCTTTCGCATGGAACTTCAAGGAGGAGGCATTCCTCAAGGATGTTGATGTGATGAACGAAGGCAAGCTCCGTCTCTCTTATGGCCAGACTGGTCAGCAGGAGATTGGTACTGACTATGCATATTTTGCTTCATTCAACGAGACCTTCAACCAGCAGGGCGACGGTCACTGGTATCCAGTCTTTGGCGATGGTAACCTCCAGCGTCCAAATGCTTACAACAAGAACCTCAAGTGGGAGACCACTACCACCTGGAACGCAGGTCTTGACCTCGGTTTCTTCGATAATCGATTCACTTTGAACGGTGATGTTTACTATCGTGAGACTACTGACCTTATCAATGATGTATATGTTTCGGCTGGTTCTAACTTCCGTAACAAACTCAAGGGTAACATCGGTTCACTCGAGAACAAGGGCTTCGAGGTAATGGCTACCTTCCGTCCAATTCAGAAGTCAGATCTCTCATGGGAGTTCAGCGTAAATGCTGCTTACAACAAGAATGAGATTACCGAGCTCATCAAGAGCGAGGGCAAGGACTACTTCGTTTCAACCGGTGGCATTTCTGCAGGTACAGGTAACGAGTGTCAGGCATTCGTAGTAGGCAAGCCTGCAAATGTGTTCCATGTATATCAGCAGATCTATGACGAGAACACTGGCCTCCCAATCGAGGGCGCTTATGTAGATCGTAACGGCGACGGCGAAATCACTGTAGCTGATAAGTACTACTACAAGCAGGCTGCTGCTCCTTGGACTGCAGGTTTCTCTACCAAGGTTAACTGGCGTGACTGGGACTTCGGCATGAACCTCCGTGCTTCGTTTGGTAACTATGTATTCAACGACACTCAGGCTGGTAACGCATACTGCGGTATTGCAACTGTATCTTCATACAATCACCTCGAGAACCGTCCATTCACTGCTCGTAAGCTCAACTTCCAGAGCTACAACAATGCGCTCTCTGACTACTTCGTGCAGAATGGTTCATTCCTCAAGTGTGACAACATCACCGTTGGTTACAGCTTCAGCAACCCATTCGGCATCAAGGCTAATGGCCGCGTTTATGCTGCTGCCAGCAATGTCTTCACCATCACCAAGTATGAAGGCGTTGACCCTGAAGTCTTCGGTGGCATTGACAACAACATGTACCCACGTCCATTCAATGTGCTCCTGGGTCTTTCACTTAACTTCTAATCTCGTATAGAAACAATATGAAAGCAAAATATATTTTTGGTGCAGCTGCCTTGATGCTTTCGATGAGCATGACCTCTTGTGTCAATGACCTCGATGTTGAGCCAATCGATCCATCAACCTCAATGACACCTAATGCAGAAGCTCATTTCAACAAGTGCTATGCTAACTTCGCTGTGGCAGGCAATGGCGGTGCCAATGGCGACTGCGATATCGACGGCCTCGATGGCGGTACTACCGGCTACTGGCGTCAGATGTTCAATGCTAACGAACTCACCTCTGACGAGGCATTCTGCGGTTGGGGTGATGAAGGTATTGCTGACTTCTGCAACAACACCTGGGGTGCAAGCCACCCAATGCTCAAGGGTTACTACTACCGTCTCTTCTTCGGTGTAACCATGTGCAACTACTACCTCTCAGAGTGTGCTGATTACAATGAGACCATGACTGCTGAGGTTCGTTTCCTCCGTGCATTCCACTATCATCAGTTGCTCGACTGCTTCGGTAAGAACATCCCATTCATCGTTGAGATGAGCTCAGAGATGGCTAAGCCAGCACAGGGCAACCAGGTATATGAGTTTATTGAGAAGGAGTTGCTCGAGATTGAGCCAATGCTCATGGAGCCAGCAGCTCGCCGCATGGGTCAGGAGGGTTACGGCCGTGCTGATAAGGCTGCCGCTTGGATGCTCCTCGCTCGTCTTTATCTCAATGCACAGGTTTATACCGGCACTGCTCAGTGGGATAAGGCAGAGATGTATGCAGTAAAGGTTATCGATCGTTCGGGTCGTAAGCTTTGCAAGACTCCAGGTTCAAGCTTCACCACCAATGAGGGAGAGACCCGTGAGTGGAGCGCTTACCAGAAGCTCTTCATGGGCGACAATGGTGAGACCGATGCTGCTGATGAGGCAATTCTTGCTCTCCTTCAGGATGGTATCACTACCACCTCTTGGGGTACTTCGCTCTTCGCTATGGCTTCAACCTTCAAGGCTGATATGGTTCTCGTAAAGGACAAGACCGCTAACGGTACCTCTGAGAACTGGGCTGGTAACCGTGCTCGCAAGGACCTCGTTGCTAAGTTCTTCGATGGCGATGCAAGCAAGGCTCCTAACGGTACTTGCTGGGAGATGGTCAATGCCGCTGGCGATGACCGTGCTCTCCTCTGGGGTAAGGATCGTAACCTCGACATCGTCAATGCTGGCGAGTTTACCGATGGCTTCTCAGTTTGCAAGTTCACCAACCATTACTCAAACAACGGCGCTCCTCACAATGGACAGTTCCCTGATGCAGATATGTTCATCATGCGTATGGCAGAGGCTTATCTCACTGCTGCAGAGGCAATCACTCGTGGTGCTGGTGCAACCAACCTCAATGCAGTAGCACTCGACTACGTGAATACTGTTCGTTCTCGTGCTCATGCTTCTGAGAAGAACGCTATGACCATCAATGAGCTCGCTGACGAGTGGAGCCGTGAGTTCTACTTCGAGGGTCGTCGTCGTTCGGACCTCATCCGCTTCGGCTTCTATGGTGGTTCTAACTACACCTGGCAGTGGAAGGGTGGCGTTATGGGTGGTCAGTCAATTGCTACCTACCGCAATGTATTCGCTATTCCTGATACCGACCTCAGCGCTAACTCTAACCTGATTCAGAACGAGGGTTACAAATAATAAACGTGCAAAACAATGAAAAAGTTTTTATATAGCGTAATGCTTTTGGCCCTCGCTGCTGGCTATACCTCTTGCGAGGACGATAACGATGACAACCCTTCGCTCCACAAGGCGACTGAGTTTGTTCTCAACGACCCAACCTACATCAACCAGCACCTTGATCTGGCATCTGGTGGTGAACTCAAGTTTACCTGCTCACAGCCTGACTATGGTTTCCCATTGCAGTGTAAGTACTCTTTGCAGTACTCTCTCACCAACACCTTCAATGTAAGTGTTGACGAGGCAGATGCTGACGATTCAAAGGTAGCCGACTATCAGAGCGGCGAAGAGAGTTCTTCATGCGTTCTTACCATTGCTGCATCGGGCGACAACAGCTTTGCTCGTGGTCTCCAGCAGCTCGGTAAGTGGGAGGAGAATGCTGTGCCAGTCTTGATTCCTGTATATGTTCGCGTAAAGTGCGAGCCTAAGGCTGAGACTGCTGCTAATGTGAAGGACTACATCATTTACTCAAATGTAGTTACTCTCAATGTAACTCCTATGTATGTTGAGCTCAAGGATGCTCCTGTTGTAATGTGGTACCTCGTAGGTAACCTCTTCGGTGGCTTGTGGGGCAGCATTCCAGGCGAGACCGCTCTTCCAATGTTTGCTATTCCTGATTATAGCTATGACAAGAAGACCGGTTTGGGCGAGCTCGAGTATATCAACTACTTCATCACTGGTTCTTATGACAATGGTAACGAGGACTCACAGGCTGGTTTCAAGATTCAGCCAGATAACTTCAACTGGGATCTCGGTATGACTGGTGACAATGGCCAGAAGGGTGTAATCAAGTTCCGTAACAAGGGTGATGACGGTGGCCACATCGTTGCTCCAAACGATGGTTACTATCGTCTTGTTATGAACACCGACAAGAAGGAGGCTGAGTTCGAGCAGCTCGATATTACTCCTGCTGTTTACGGTTCAATGAGCCTCTCTGGTACCTTCAACGAGTGGGGTGAGACCGCAATGCTTCCTTACAACAAGGAGGGCGTTGAGAACCACACTTGGTATGTTGTTGTTGATGTTGCTGAGGCTGGTGGCTTCAAGTTCCGTCCTGGTGGTGCTTGGGCTGGTCACAACAAGGGTAAGAACGAGATTGTTACCCGTGGTATTGCCAAGGCTGACTCTGGCGAGGATATCGGTATCGATGCTGGTACCTGGATTATCACTTACTGCGATATCAACGGCGAGTTTAACGTTTTCGCAAAGTAAATAAGTAAAACCTAAGGGGTATCTGAAACGGATACTCCTTGGGAAACCTAAAAACAAAAGAATACAATGAAAAAAGTATTATATAGCATTTTGGCTATTGGCGCCTTGTTCGCTTATTCTTCTTGCGACGACGACAACTATGCCGACTGGAGCGATCCACAGCAGAATCCACAGGAGGTGATTGTTGATGCTGATGTTGCTAAGGCTGTCACTGACGGTATCAGCTCTGTTCCTACTCTCTTCGATTTCGCTTCGCTCACTGATGAGAACATCAAGGTGTTCAACCCTGCTTCTGTACAGAATCCTACTTCATACGAGGTGATGTTTACTAATGGCAAGGTTGTTTCTGCTTCGAACGATGGTAAGATTGAGGCTTCTGCATTGCAGGCAGCTGTCATTGATATCTTCGGCAAGCGTCCTGTGGAGCGTGAGGTTGACGCTATCGTAATTGCTCGCACCGAGGTTGAGGGCATCATGGTAAAGGCTGTTAAGGATATTACCATTAACGCTAAGCTCGTTGCTCCTGAAATCTTCCCACACCTCTACTTGATTGGTGCTCCTTCTAAATGGGATCCAACTTGCACCACCATGCCATTCACCCACAGCGGTAAGGATGTGTATGATGATCCTTGGTTCTCTATTCTCTTCCCTGTTGAGGATGGCGATACTTGGTTCGCATTTGCCGATGACAAGACTGTTGAGTCCAATGATTGGAGCAATGTATTTGGTGCTGTTGAGGGTAATGGCTTCAACCTCGTAGGCGAAGAGGGTAAGTTCTCACGTCGCGCTGATTTGGAGGATGATGGTTCATTCAAGGTAACTGTTAATGGTGATGCTAAGTTCATCAAGATGACTTGCAACATGCTCGATGGTACCTACCTCATTGAGAAGGTTAACTTCGTTCCATACATCTACCTTCCTGGCAATGCACAGGGCTGGAACCCATCTACTGCACCTGCACTCGTAGGCAATGGTGAGGGTCTCTATACCGGTTATGCTTATATGGATGGCGAGTTCAAGTTCACTCAGGAGCGTGCTTGGGCTGCAGAGTATAACAACGGCTCATTCAACACCTGCTCAGCAGACTTCGATCTCGGCGCTAAGGATGGTGGTAACATCAAGTGCAACAGCACAGGCGTTTACTACTTCGAGGTAAATGTTGCTACTGGCGAACTCAATGCTATTAAGGTTGAGACCATGGCTATGATTGGCGGTTTCAATGGTTGGGGCGATGACGCTGTTATGACCTGGAACGCTGATGAGCTCTGCTACGAAGGCGAGGCTAATGTGACCGACGCTGGCTGGAAGTTCCGTATCAACAAGGATTGGGGTATCAACCTCGGCGGTACTGTCAACAATCTCGTTGCAAATGGCGACAATCTCGATGTTGCTGGTACCAAGGTGAAGCTCTATCCATGCCGCACCACTTCTGATAACATCTACTGCGTTGTAGAG
>JAUNCV010000199.1 GCA_030526445.1 Bacteroidales bacterium
TGAGCGTAGCCATCACCATCGGCACCCACAGGTCGTAGCCCATGCTCGATGCCAATAGTCCGTAGGTGATGCCCAGGAACAAGTAGGCTCCAAGCACCGGTAGCGACAACCGAAAAGCGGTCTTAAAGTCTTTCATTATAATTCTCTACAATAAAAATCATCACTACGTCTCGTGCGGATGTACGGACGCTTGTTCCTTGTACGATGCACCTCGCCAAGGTCAATCTCCTCCTCCGAATGGAATGTGAAGGCCATATCCTTCCTCTCCACGCCCCAATGCTTCAGAGGATGAAGCGGATAGAAAGGAGTCAGCTGCAGTTCGGAAAAGAAGATAAAGTCTGCTTTCCCTGCGGCCTCCTCAATATACTGTATCGATTTGCGAAGGTTTTCGGCAATATCCTCGCCGATAGCCATCTGAGCCATTGCTATTTTCATCTTAGACTATTTATCCAATCAGTTTCAAAATCTGTTTATCCGAAGCCTCGGGCAACACCATCTTTAAATGTTCAAAGATACACTCGAAGGATTCCGCCGGTGTTCGCTCGCATCTGCAAGCCTCCTTGCCATAGAGCGCCTCAGGCGTGTTGAGCAACGACCAGCCCCAGCCGTATTCCTGGTTATGCTTGTCTCGTGGATAGACAAAATCCTCGGTCACGATGTAGGTGGCCATCTCCAGTCGGGTCAGATAGCCATCGAACTTTGCCCGCATACCCTTACCATTGAACCCGCAGGCTGCACGGAGCTCTCGGGTAATGAGACTTCCTGTAGTTCGAAGCGTATCGAGTATGGCTCCTTCAATCGAGTCTTCATCGGGCCAAGGGTACTTGCTTCTGCGATAGTTGCAGAAGTCAGCCCACCATTCCGGCGCGATGAATCCCGCCTTCTTGTTGAAGAACTTGCCGTACATGCAAGGCATATCGGTCACGATTTCACCTTTCCATTTCCAAAGTGGCCAGTCCCAGCCGCCATCTGGCAGTTTAATATAGCCACAATCCTCGTCCACGATAGCGTCAGCCGAGAAACCCTCGATGCCGCTATCGAGCAAAGGCAGGAAACCAATCTCACGGATTAGCTCCATCAGGCCTATAGCCGAATATACATTTGGAAATTTCATATTTTGTTCTCTTCTTTTTAAATCGCTCAAACAACTGGCGATACAGTTTGCTTATCAGGTTGTTCTGCTCGAACTTCTCGATGCCTGGGAATGTTTCTCCCATCTTGTCAAAGATGATGTCGAGCACAACCCCGTTGGCTTTGTTGCATAGGGTACAACCTCCCTGGAAGTCCTCGGCTGTATGGCCTATGGTCTTGGGAGTCTCGCCCGACTCATCAAATTATTCCTGCGTACCTTACTGATGATTGTCTTCTTCCAACAGGCAACCACGGAATCCCATTTCCTCTTCAGCCATCTGTCTTGAAGCGCAGAAGTAGGTCAGCGATGCCTTGGTGCAGACTTCTCCGCCAGCATCGTAGATTTCTCCTTCGATGAAAGCTACATTACGCATCTGGCGAGAGATGCGGGCACGGATAGTGAGCCCCTTGTCGCGGGTCGATACAGGCTTCAGGTATTGCACCTCCATCTTCGATGTCACACCCGTAGTCTGCAGTTTTCGGGTCACCACCCAGCCTGCCACCTCGTCGAGCAGCATCGACTGGATGCCGCCATGCAGCGTGTCAATCCAGCCCTGGTAATCCTGAGTTGGAGTCCATCGGGTCAGGATGTCATCACCATCTTCCCAAAACTCCAGATGCAGTCCCATCGGATTGTCAGGGCTGCAGCATATGCAATTATATCCTGGCTGGTTCAGCCATGGGTTCTTTATCTTCTTCATAATTCAATATCCGTAAAGTGTATTGTTTACTGGATTAACGGTCGGGCAAGTTCGTCAAACTCATTGGCCGGAATTGCTCTATAGCTGCGAACAAGCGAGATGCATTCAACTTGCCGGAGTAACGCAAATGTATGATCGTCAAAGCAGACGGTTATGTTGCAGAAATCATTGTAGTCCCATTTCTGATCAACAATTTTGCGTCCATCACAAAGCGCATCTGAAATCAGATAGAAATTGTGAAGGCTGATGTGCCAGTCCTTGAAGCCTACCTTCTCAACATAGAATAGTTCACCATTCAGGTCAATGAGTTCGCTTCGCAGAAGTTTACCTTCCCTCATGATTCGTCTTTGCTTGATGGAAGTTTGCTTTGCTTTTGGCTTCTTGGAATGACGTCGTGGCAAATTTATGAGGCAAAATAGGCTGTCTATAAACCTCATATTTACACCCATTCAAAATTATCCTTGCCTGCTCCAATCTCGAAGTGCAGTTTGGCAATACCCAAGTCCATCTGGGTATAACCCACGATAGAGAAACTGCGCGTTGCTTTCACTCTATGATTATTGTCGCCATGAGGATGCAGGTACTCGAAATAGAACTTCTGCTGATTGATGGCAGTAGGAGCGAGGAGGGCAGCTTCCACTCCTGCCTGAAACCAAGCCGGAGTCAGGTCGCTTGCGTTGCTCACATCCTGAATGGTCTTTCGCTTCAGGTTTCTGCCAGGATCATCTGGGTAGCCCAACGAGATCATACAGGCCACCTTTTCCTTCCCCTCCAGTTGATAGGTTCCTTTCACCTTACGGTAGGAGATGCCTGCCCAGCAAGTGCCGAGGCCCAATTGTTGAGCCAAGAGCACGAGTTGCTCGCCATAGTAGCCGATGCGCTCGTCGAGGTCATCAACCTTCTCGCCAGCCATCACCAAGTAGTTCTCAACGCCCGAGAATGAGCCATAGGCCATCATGCCGCTGAATCCCTTCTTCTCATTCAGCACGAGCTGGATGTGTAGGTTACCTTCGCGGTTCACCTCCTCAATCTTTGCTTGCAGGGTGTCGATGGTGTCCTGCGTGAGAGGCTTGCTTATGTAGTGACGCACGCTGTGACGTGCTTTGATTGCTTCAAGTAAAGTCATCATCATTCTTCATTTGTCGTTCCACGCTCACCCTTCTTCTTGATAGGTCCAGAATGCGGGCCACGGTTCAGCGTGATGCCATGTTTGTTCAGGATGCGGAATACAGAACTGCGCGAACGGAAGCCGCTCACGTGCCAGATGTCGTCGATGGAATGACCACCATTATACATGTTCACGATGGTCATCTCGCGCTCCTGCTTGTTCTTGCGTCCCTTCGAGGTGCTCTTCACCTGCTTTAGGCGAATAACATGGGT